>JAAOZZ010000371.1 GCA_012274175.1 Betaproteobacteria bacterium | reverse complement strand
CGCCTGCAAGGAGCTGGGACTGGAGACCGTCTCGGTGTACTCGGAGGCCGACGCGGATTCCCTGCACGTGCGCATGGCCGACCAGGCGGTGTGCATCGGGCATGCGCCTTCGGCGCAGAGCTACCTCCTCGCCGATCGCCTCGTGGGCGCGGCGGTGGCCTACGGCGCCGACGCGATCCATCCGGGCTACGGATTCCTCTCGGAGAAGGCGCCTTTCGCGGAGCTCTGCGCCAAGGGCGGCGTCACCTTCGTGGGCCCCGGACCGGACGTGATCCGCATGATGGGCGACAAGATCGAGGCCAGGCGCGTGGCGCGCAAGGCGGGCGTGCCCACCACGCCCGGCTCCGACGGCGCCGTCTCCGACCGCGCCGAGGCGATGCGCATCGCCAACGCGATCGGCTTCCCCGTGCTGCTCAAGGCTTCGGCGGGCGGCGGCGGGCGCGGCATGCGCATCGTGGAGCGCGCCAAGGACATGGAGCGCCTGCTGAACGAGGCCATGGGGGAGGCGGCCGTCGCCTTCGGAGACCCCTCGATCTACGTCGAGCGCTACCTCACCCGCGTGCGCCACATCGAGATCCAGGTGCTGGGCGACGGGGAGCGCGTCGTGCACCTGGGCGAGCGCGACTGCTCGATCCAGCGGCGCAACCAGAAGCTGGTGGAGGAGGCGCCCTCGCCGGCGCTGGACGAGAAGCTGCGCGCGAAGATCGGGAAAGCCGCCGTGCACCTTTGCGAGCACGTGGGCTACATGAGCGCCGGCACCGTCGAGTTCATCTACGACGAGGACGGCGGCGAGTGGTACTTCATGGAGATGAACACGCGCATCCAGGTCGAGCATCCCGTGACCGAGATGATCACCGGCGTGGACCTCGTGAAGGAACAGCTGCGCATCGCCGCGGGGGAGGGGCTCGCGCTGCGCCAGGAGGACGTGCGCCCGCGCGGGCACGCGATCGAGTGCCGCATCAACGCCGAAGACCACACCGCGGGCTTCGCACCCTCGCCGGGGGTGATCCACGAGTTCACGGCCCCAGGCGGACCGGGCGTGCGCGTCGACAGCCATGTGCGCTCGGGCTACGAGGTACCTCCGTTCTATGATTCCCTGCTCGCCAAGGTGATCTGCTGGGGACGGGACCGGGAGGAGGCCATCGCGCGCATGGTGCGGGCGCTGGGGGAGATGCGCGTCGAGGGAATCCGCACCACGATTCCTTTCCACGCGCAGCTCATGGGACACGAAGGTTTCCGGGCGGGCCGCTTCAACACGCGATTCGTCCCCGATGTTCTGGGATACTGACGCTGCGGGCGGCCGTTGCCGCCGGGGCGCGGACGAGGAGGAGACATGGCAAGGAAGGTGATCGTGAGCTGCGCCGTGACGGGCGGGGCCGATACGACGAAGAAGCACCCTGGCGTGCCCGTGACGCCGGAGCAGATCGCCAACGAGGTGATCGGCGCGAGGAACGCCGGCGCGGCCATCGCCCACATCCACGTGCGCGACCCGAAGACGGGGCTGGCGAGCCAGGACGTGGGCTACTACCGGGAAGTGGTCGAGCGCGTGCGCGGCTCGGGCTGCGACATCCTGGTGAACCTCACCACGGGGCCGGGATCGCGCTTCGTGCCCAGCGCCGACAATCCCCACGTGGGCGGCCCCGGCACCACGTTGACGCAACCGCTGGAGCGCGTGCGCCACGTGGTGGAGCTGCTGCCCGACATCTGCAGCCTCGACGTGGGCTCGATGAACTTCGGCGAGACGGGCTTCATCAACACGCCGGGCCACCTGAGGACCATGGCGAAGGCCATCGCCGCCGCGGGCGTGAAGCCCGAGCTCGAGGTCTTCGAGCCGGGCCACGTGATGCTCGCCCGGCGCATGGTGGAGGAGGGCGACATCGCCGCGCCGCCGCTCTTCCAGATCTGCCTGGGCATCCCGTGGGGCAGCCCCGCCACGCCCGAGAGCATGATTTTCATGAAGAGCCTGCTGCCGCCGGGAGCGCTCTGGGCGGGCTTCGGCATCTCGAAGATGGAGTTCCCGCTGGTGGCCCAGGCGGTGGTGCTGGGCGGCCACGTGCGCGTGGGCCTGGAGGACAACCTCTACATCGATCACGGGGTGCTCGCGCCCAACAATGCGGCGCTGGTGGAGCGCGCCGTGCAGATCGTGCGCGCCATCGGCGAGGAGGTGGCCTCTCCCCAGGACGCGCGCGGCATCCTGGGGCTGGCGCCCCGGGCCGCGCGGGTGGCCGAAGCCGCGTCGGCGCGCTAGGAAAGCAAGCCCGATGGCGAGCGTGACTCCCGCGATGAGCCCGATGCGTACCCGGGCGCTGGGCGGCCTGCGCTCGGTGGCGAACAACGCCGTGTCCATCGTCGTGTTCCTCGCGGCGTGGCAGGTGGCGGCGATGCTCGTGAATTCGCCCTTCTTCCCGGCGCCGCACCGGATCGTGAACGCCTTCATCCGCCTCGCGCGCGACGGCGACACAATGGGCAACTCGCTCTGGCAGCATTGCTGGGCGAGCCTGTACCGGGTGCTGGTGGGCTTCGCCGCGGGCGTCGTGCTGGGCGTGCCGATGGGGCTCCTGATGGGGCTCATGCCGCGCTTCTATGCCTCCACCCGCTCGGTGCTGGAGCCCTTCCGCTTCATTCCGCCCATCGCGTGGATCCCGCTCGCGATCATCTTCTTCTCGGGGCTCACGCGCTTCGCGTTCCTCATCTTCATCGGGTCCTTCTTTCCCGTCTTCACCTCGACCCTGGTCGGCGTGGCGCGCGTGGAGCCCATCCACCGCAAGGTGGCGCTGGTCTACGGCGCCAGCAAGCGCTACGTGCTCACGCACATCGTGCTTCCCACGGTGTTGCCCGACATCCTGGGCGGCATGCGCGTGGGGCTGGGGGCCGCGTGGCTCACGATCGTCGCGGCGGAGCTCTCCGGCGGCACGTCCGTGGGCCTGGGCCGCATGATGGTGAACTACGCGGAGCTCCTCGCGATCCCGGAGATCGTCGTCGGCATGATCCTCATCGGGGCGCTGGGCTTCGCCATGAACGAGGTCCTGCTGGTGGCGGAGCGTCGCCTCTTCCGCTGGCGCTGGCAGGTGACGCTCTGATGGACGCCGGGACGGCTGCGCGCGGCGGCGACGCCAAGGTGAGGGTGGACATCTCCCACCGCTACGGGAACCTGCTCGTCTACGAGAAGCTCGACCTCGGAGTGCGCGAGAACGAGTTCGTGTGCATCTGCGGGCCCAGCGGCTGCGGCAAGACCACGCTCCTCGACCTCTTCGCGGGGATCATGAAGCCCTCGAGCGGCCACGTGCTGATCGACGGCGTCCCCGCCGATCCCAAGAGGCAGAACATCTCCTTCGTCTTCCAGGAGGCCTCGATCCTTCCCTGGCTCAACGTGCGCGACAACGTCGCCACGGGGCTCAGGATCAAGAAGCGGCCGGCCGCCGAGGTCGCGCGCAAGGTGGAGGAGACGATCGCGCTGGTGGGCTTGCAGGGCTTCGAGGGCTACTACGCGCACCAGCTCTCGGGCGGGATGAAGCAGCGCGTGGCCATCGCGCGCGCCTTCGCCACCGACGCGGACCTGATCCTCATGGACGAGCCCTTCGTGAGCCTGGACCAGCCCACCCGCGAGAAGATGCAGCGCGAGGTGCTGGACATCTGGGCGCGGCGGCGGCGCACCGTCGTCTTCGTGACCCACAACCTCGAGGAGGCGGTCTTCCTGGGCGATCGAGTCGTGATCCTCTCGGGCAAGCCCACGCGCATCGTCGCCGACCTCGAGGTGAAGCTTCCGAGGCCGCGCGACCCCGTGAGCGAGGAATTCACCCGGCTGCGCGCGCGTTGCGCGGCGATGCTGCATGCGGTCCACGCCGAGCCGCGGGAATAGGCGAAATGCATGACCCACAAAAGGAGCGGGAGATGAAGATCGCAAGGGCAGGAAGCAGGCTGGCGAGGTTCGGGCGGGCGGCGCTGCTCGCATCGGTGGCGGCGTTGGGTATCGCGGCGGGTGCGGCGCACGCGCAGGGCAAGGCGATGACGGCGGTACGGCTGGGCGACCAGTCGGGCGCGGAAGTCGACTACGCCGCCGTGTGGGTCGCCGAATCGCAGGGCTACTACGCCGACGAGGGCATCAAGATCGACCGCAAGACCTACGCGAACGGTCCGGCGGCGCTGCTCGACATGCCGAGCGGCTCCGTGGACGCGGTGATGGCGGCCATCGCGCCCTTCATGCAGTTCGTGGCGCGCGGCGGGGACCTGAGGATCGTGATGTCGGTCACCAAGGGCAACGCGGCGCTGGTGGGGCTCAAGAAATACCACTCGTACAAGGAGCTCGACGGCAAGAACGTCGGCACGCCGGGCATCGGAACCATCCACGATGCGATCCTGGGCTACGCCGAGCAGACGCAGGGCTTCAAGGTGCACCGCGTGTTCGGCAAGATCACCGACATCGCGGTGATGATCGACAAGGGCGAGGTCGAGGCCTTCATCGGCTGGGAGCCCGCCTCGGCGATGGCCATCGCGCAGAGCCCGGGAAAGCTCCACTACATCCAGCAGCTTCCGCCCATCAAGAACTCGGAGAGCCTCGAGCTCGCGTTCAGCCCGGCGATGGTGAAGGACCATCCCGACGTGATCGAGCGCTTCGTGCGGGCGACCCTGCGCGGGATCGAGTACATCCGCACGCATTCGAGGGAAAACGTGGCGGAGATCCTTGCCAAGAAGATGAACGATCCGAAGGCGGTCCCCGTGGTGCTGAACGCCATGGGCTCGGTGATCCTCACCGACCCGCGCATGGACATGCCTTCGACGCGGATCATCCTGCAGACGATCGCCAAGCAGGGCAAGATCCCGCCCGAACTCGTGAAGGACGTGGACGGATGGGTCGGCAAGTACCTCGACTACTCCTACCTCGACAAGGCGGAGGCGTCGCTCAAGAAGCGCTAGGCGATCCAGCCGCCGCAGCGGCCGGGCGATCCCCGGCCGGCACTCCCGGGCCGCGCATTGCGGCCCGGAGCGACGCTCCTTTCGCCAGCCCGTCACCGACGCACGCCGTGCACATTCATCCCACCGTCGCCGAGCTCGTTCCGACCACGCCGGGCGACGTGAAGGCGCTGGAATGATGCGTCCCATCGAGCTGCCGCTGTCCGTGCTCACGGGCGTGCTGCGCGGCATCGAGAAGGAAGGCCTGCGCGTCCGGGCGGACGGCGCCCTGGCGGACACGCCGCATCCGGCGGGCCTGGGGTCCGCCTTGACGCACCCGCGAATCACCACGGACTTCAGCGAGGCGCAGCTCGAGCTCATCACCGGCGTGCACGGGAGCGTCGACGAGTGTCTTCAGGAGCTCGCCGAGCTGCACCAGGTGGTCTACCGGCAGTTGGGCCACGAGCTGATCTGGTGCGCGAGCATGCCCTGCAGGCTGCCTTCCGAGGAGCGGATCCCGATTGCCCGATACGGCAGTTCGAACATCGGGCGCATGAAGACCGTCTACCGGCAGGGGCTCGCGCACCGTTACGGGCGCCGGATGCAGGTCATCTCCGGCGTGCACTACAACTTCTCCCTGCCGGAAGAAGCCTGGCCGATGCTGCGGCGGGCAGGCGACGATGCCATCGCGCCGGACGCGTGGCGGGACCAGGGCTATCTCGCGCTGATCCGCAATTTCCGGCGCCATTCCTGGCTGCTGCTCCTGCTGCTCGGAACCGCGCCCGCGGCGTGCGGATCGTTCGTCGCGGGGCGCGGCCATCGACTGCGCGCGTGGGAGGGCGGCACCGTGTTCGCGCCCGGTGCGACGTCGCTGCGCATGGGAGGGCTGGGCTACCAGAGCGACGCACAGTCTTCGCTCGCCGTGAGCTACAACGACCTGCGCGGCTACGCGACCACCCTGCAGCGCGCGCTCACCGAGCCTTATCCGGCCTACGAGGCCATCGGGTTGCGCGAAGGCGAAGGCTACCGGCAGCTCGCCACGACGCTCCTGCAGATCGAGAACGAGTTCTACGGGACGATCCGGCCGAAGCGCGTCACACGCCCGGACGAAAGGCCGCTGCGTGCCCTGGGTGAACGCGGCATCGAGTACGTGGAGGTCCGGTGCCTGGACGTCGATCCGTTCGTCCCGCTCGGCATCGACGCGGACGCGATCCGCCTGATCGACATTTTCCTCTTCCACTGCCTGCTCGCCGACAGCCCTCGCGACTCGCCCGGGGAGATCGCGGCGATTTCGCGCAACCAGCGCCTGGTCGCGGAAAGCGGGCGCGACCCGCTCACGCGCCTGGACCGGTCCGGCGTGGAAATCGCGCCGGCCGAATGGGGCGCCCAGCTTCTCGGGCAATGCGAGCCCATTGCGGCCGCGCTCGACGAGGCCCATGGTGCGGACCGGTACGCGCAGGTCCTGGCGCGAGCGCAGCGCGCCTTGCGGGAGCCCTCCTCGCTGCCGTCGGCGCGTGTCCTTCGCGAGACGGAGCAGGCGCACGGCAGGAGCTTTCCGGAGTTCGTCCTGTCGCAGTCCCGGCGGCATCGCGACGAGCTCTCCGCCCGTCCCCTCGCGGCCGGGACCGAGGCGCGCTACGGGACGCTCGCCGCGCAATCACGGGCGGAGCAGGAGCGCATCGAGGCGGCCGATGACGTCCCGTTTGAAACCTTCCGCCGCCGCTACCTGGAGCAGGACCTTCTTTCGGGTCCGCACTTCCGTCCGGTCGACGGGGCCTAGTCCGCGCGCGCTTCGCGCGACGGCCCTTACACTCCCGCCATCGATGCTATGGAGTGCCGAAGGGATCGAGCGGCGTCCGTCCCGGAGACAGGTTGATGTACTGGACGATGCGGGGACGCTCGCCGAGATTGGGGCGGCTTCCATGGGGAAGGGCGTGGTGCCAGATGACCATGTCGCCGGCCTGCGCCCCGACCGCGACGGAGCCCAACGCATGCAGGTCCTGGCGCTGCGGATCGGCGCCCGGCGCGAGGGTTGCCAGCCAATCCGGCAGCCTGCGATGAAACCCCGGCACCAGCGTAAGCGCACCCTGCTCGGGAGGCGTGTCGGCGAGATACAGGATGCCTTGGGTGCCGAAGTCGAGCGGCTGCGAGAAATCGATGTCCCAATGCAGGTCGGGGCCGGGAAACGGATGATCGGCCCGCTGGGGCGGATGGAAGCCGCAGCGATCCGCCGAGACCCAGAGGTCCGCGGTGCCCCAGAGCTGGGCGAAAGCCTTGTGGATTCGGGCCGACCGGCGATTCGCTTCCAGCGCCGGGTGCTGGATCAGCTCCACCATGATTCCGTGGATTCCGCGGCCGGTGACTTCGTACCATGATGGCGGAGACTGCGGATCCGCGCCCACATGCTCCCATATCGCATGCTCCGCCGCGGCCCGCGTTTCTTCCGGGACGGCATGCTTCAACACGACGAATCCGTTCTCTTCCCAGGAGAGCAGGTCGTCGCGGCTCAGCACGGGCTCGCCTTCCTCGATCGCGTCCAGCCAGCGCCGGATCGCCTCCGGTGCGGGCCTTGCATCGATGTCGGCGTTGAGGCGGTCCACGCGAAGACTGTCGGGCCGCCCCGCCGTCGCGACGATCCACTCCTCGAATTGCGCGAACGTCGGCGCGTTGGTGTAGAGGTGCTGCAACGCCTGGTGCAAGCCAAGCCCCATCGCGCCGATCACCAACCGGTCCAGGCCGCCCTCGTCCGAGCGATCGATGCGTGCTCCTTGCCGCACGGCCATCGCGGCGGACCAGAGCCGCTTCAGGTGAAAGACGCCGAGCGTGCCGGTCTCCGTCGATGGCGCGATGGACTCCGCCGCCGCGTCCCCCGCTCCTGGGGCCACCCGCATCAGCTCTTCGCGCCGCCCGGTACCGAGCGCGAGAGGGCGAGCTCTTCCTCGGTCATCTCCGCGGGAACGTCGGCGAAGAGCGGCGTGCTGAGGTAGCGCTCCGCGGTATCCGGAAGCATGCAGAGGATGTTCGCGCCCTTCGGCGCCTCGGCGGCGATCTTGAGCCCCCCGGCGAGCGTTGCGCCCGACGTGATGCCGACGAAGATGCCTTCCTTCGCGGCGAGGTCCTTGCTGCAGGCGATGGCCTCGGGTCCCGGGATCGCGAGGATGCGGTCGTAGAGCTTCATGTCCGTGGCGTCTGCCGTGAGCTTCGGGATGAAGTCCGGGGTCCAGCCCTGAATCGGGTGCGGCTTGAAGGCCGGATGCGCCGAAGCGGGCGTGCCGTCGGGCTTGCGCGATTGCGCGACGCAGCTGCCGAGCAGGGGCGCATCCGTCGGCTCGCAGACGACGATCTTCGTCTCGGGCCGTTCCTTGCGAAGCACGCGCGCCACGCCCTTCAAGGTCCCGCCCGTGCCGTAGCCAGTCACCCAGTAGTCGAGCCGCTCGCCCCGGAAGTCGTCGAGGATCTCCCGCGCCGTCGTGCGCGAATGGATGTCGGGATTGGCCTCGTTCTCGAACTGGCGCGTCATGAACCAGCCGTGGGCGGCGGCGAGCGCCTCCATCTTCGTGATCATGCCGACCGCGCGCTCGGCGGCCGGCGTGAGGATCACCTTGGCTCCGAGGAAGCGCATGAGCTTGCGCCGCTCGACGCTGAACGAATCCGCCATGACGAGCACCAGCGGATAGCCCTTGGCGGCGCACACCATCGCGAGGCCTATGCCCGTGTTCCCGCTCGTGGCCTCGACGACCGTCTGGCCCGGCTTGAGCGCCCCGGATTTCTCCGCCGCCTCGATGACGCCGATGGCGAGGCGATCCTTGACCGACCCCAGCGGATTGAAGGCCTCGACCTTGACGTAGAGGTTCACGCCGGGCGGAGCGAGCCGATTGACTCGAACCACCGGGGTGTTGCCGATCGTCTCCAGGATGCTCGCGTGTCGACCTGCCATGGTGCCCCCGGGATTTCCGATGGAAGGCTCGCGAGTATTCGGCCACCCGGCGCCGGCGTCAATCTCGGCCCCGGGCAAGGGTGTTCTTGCCGCGGATGTGGCGTTCCGCGATGCGGAAAGTCGTTCCACCCCATTGCCACGGAGCCGAACCGTCGTGATAATCGGCTGACAACCACGAGGAGAATCGACATGACGCACTCACCGATGCGCCGCCACCTGCTGCGCGTAACGCTCGGCGCCGCGGCCCTATCCCAGGTCCCGTTCGGATTCGCCCGCGACAAGTATCCCTCGGGGAACATGCGTGTCATCATTCCCACGGGGCAGGGCGGTTCCGCCGACCGGCTCGCGCGCACCTTCGACGATTTCTGGGGACCGCTGCTCGGCACCCACTTCGAGTACCAGTTCATGCGCGGGGCCGCGGGCGAGGTCGGCTACGAGACCTTCATCGGCAAGATGCCCCACGACGGCCAGCACCTGCTCTTCGGCAACATGGGGCCGGAGATGATCATGTACGTGCTGCAGAAGCCGGCGTACAAGTTTCCGCAGGACTACCAGTACTTCTGCCGCACCGACGTGGACGACAGCATCATCTTCGGATCGCGCAAGGGCAAGCTGCAGACGCTGCAGCAGGTGCTGGACGAGTCGAAGAAGCGCACGCTCAACGTGGCCGTGAGCCGCCTGCCGCACCCCGCCTCCATCTGCCTGCTGGCGCTCGGCAAGGCGATCGGCGGCAGCTTCAACCTGGTGCCCTACGGCGGAGGGCACCCGACGAGCATCGCGGTGCTGAACGGCGAATGCGACATCGGGGCGCTGCCGATCGCGGGCGTGCTCACCCAGAAGGAGACGCTCCAGGTGCTCGGCATCTTCAACGACGAGCACAAGATGGGCAAGTACACCGATGCTCCGGCGGTGAACAAGGTCGCCGGCACGAAGATCCCGGCGCTCCCCTCCTCGCGCTCGTGGGCGGTGCACACCGCGTTCATCGAGAAGTTTCCCGAGGACTTCGCGCTCCTCGAGAAGACTTCGCGCCAGGTCTTCGAGGACCCGAAGTACAAGGAGGCGGTCGCCAAGACGGGAGCGCCGGTGGAATCCATCCAGTACGGCGACCGGGCGGTGTGCGCCGCGTACGCGAACCACATGATCGAGCTCGCGAAGGAGTACGAGGGGCTGCTCACCGCCAAGAAGAAGAAGAAGAAAGGCAAGTGATGGAGAAGCGGCTCGCGGTAGGCGCGGACCTCGTGATCCCGGTGCTCGCACTGGGATTCGCGGCCTACTTCCT
>JAAOZZ010000370.1 GCA_012274175.1 Betaproteobacteria bacterium | reverse complement strand
GCCATGGAGCCGCGCCCCGGAACCCCCTTTTCCCTGGCCGTCACGCCGCACCTGCCCCCGGAGCTCGGGCGCCTGGAGGAACTCGCGAACAACCTGTGGTTCGCGTGGGACCGCGCCACGCGCCCGCCCTTCGCGCGCCTCGATCCCGCGCTCTGGGATGCGCTGGGCCACAACCCGAAGGCGCTGCTGAGAAGCGTGGACCAGCGGCGGCTCTCCGAGGCCGCGCGCGACCCCAGCTTCCTGCACGACTTCGACCGCACGCTCGCCGCCTACGACGCGTACCACGGCCGCTCGCCCGACACGGAAGCGGCGCCGCCCGCGCTTGGATCCGGCGAGCTGGTCGCGTACTTCTGCGCGGAATTCGGTTTCCACGAGAGCCTTCCGATCTATTCCGGCGGCCTGGGCATCCTCGCGGGAGACCATTGCAAGACCGCGAGCGACATGGCGCTGCCGTTCGTGGCCGTGGGCCTGCTCTATCGCCAGGGCTATTTCACCCAGTCGATCGACGCCCAGGGCCTGCAGCACGCGGCCTATTCCGACAACGACTTCGGCGACCTGCCCATCACGCCGGTCGTGCGCGACGACGGCACCGCGGTCGAGGTGAGCGTCGAGTTCGGCGACCGGGACGTGCACTGCAAGCTGTGGCGCGCGCGCATCGGCCGCGTGACGCTCTACCTCCTCGATACCGACCTGGAATCGAACCGCCCCGAGGACCGCGCCACCGTGCACCGGCTCTACGGCGGGGACCGCTCCACGCGCATCCAGCAGGAGATCGTGCTGGGAGTGGGAGGCGTGCGGGCCCTCAGGATTCTGGGCATCGAGCCCACGGCGTGGCACATCAACGAGGGCCACGCGGCCTTCCTCGTGCTCGAGCGCACCCGCGGCTTCATGAAGGAAGGCCTCGACCTCGCCGCGGCGCTCGAGTCCGTGGCGGCCAACACGCTCTTCACCACCCACACGGCGGTGGCCGCGGGGCACGACCATTTCCCCCCCGAAATGGTGTCGAGGTATTTCTCGCGCTACTGCGCCGAGATGGGCCTTGAGAGCGAGGCGCTCCTCGCCCTCGGGAGGACGCCCAGCAGCAGCGACTTCAACATGACGGCCCTCGCCGCGCGCGGCTCGCGCTACCAGAACGGCGTGAGCCGCATCCACGGCGACGTCTCGGCCTTGATCCTCGCCGAGCTCTGGCCCGAGGTGCCGGAGCGGGAGAACCCGGTCTCCTATGTCACCAACGGCGTGCACGTGCCGAGCTTCCTCGCGCCCGAATGGGCCGACACCTTCGATCGCTTCCTCGGCGGCGGGTGGAGCCGCCACCTGGGAGACGCCGCGGCGCTCGAGCGCATCCTCGAGCTGCCGGATCACATCTTCTGGAGCATCCGCCAGCACCTGAAGGCGCGCATGCTCACCCTCGTGCAGGAGCGGGTGCGCGCGCAGCACTTCCGCAACCAGGTGAGCGAGGCCCACGTGGACCGGCTGCTGCAGTTCACCGATCCGTCGAACCCGAACGTGCTCACCATCGGCTTCGCGCGGCGCTTCGCCACCTACAAGCGCGCGACACTCCTCTTCGACAAGATCGACTGGCTGCGGGACCTGGTTAACGACCACGACCGCCCGGTGGTGTTCATCTTCGCGGGCAAGGCGCATCCGGCCGACGAGCCCGGGCGCGAGATGATCCGCCGCGTGAACGAGGTGTCGTGGATGCGAGAGTTCGAGGGCCGCGTGCTCTTCGTCGAAGGCTACGACCTGCGCCTCGCCCGCCGCCTCGTCTCCGGAGTCGATGTGTGGCTGAACAATCCCATCTTTCCCATGGAAGCCTCGGGCACCTCGGGGATGAAGGCGGGGTTCAACGGCGTGATCAACCTCTCGGTGCTGGACGGCTGGTGGGGCGAGGGCTACCGGGGCGACAACGGCTGGGCCATCAAGCCCGCCTCGGAGACCCTGGACGATGAGCGGCGCAACATCGAGGAAAGCCGCTCGCTCTACGAGCTATTGCAGGACAAGGTGATCCCGCTCTACTACGAGCGCGGCGCCATGGGCTTCTCGCCCGAGTGGGTGAAGATGGCCAAGCGCTCCATCATGACGCTCCTGCCCCGCTTCAACAGCCGGCGCATGGTGGGCGAGTACGTGACGCGCTTCTACGTGCCCGCGTCCCGGCGGCACCGGCAGTTCGCCGAGAACGACCACGCCACCGCCCGCGAGCTCGCCCAGTGGAAGCACCGGGTGCGCGAATCGTGGCCCGGGGTGGCGCTGCGCGCGCTCGAGGTTCCGCAGCGCAACGTGTCCTTCGGCGACAAGGTGCGCTTCGCCGTGGCGGTGCGGCTGGACGGGCTCGAGCCCCGGGACGTGGCGGTGGAGCTCCTGGTGGCGAGCTCGATGCGGGAGCTGCAGGGCGACGAGGCCCCGGCGAGCTACGCGCTCCAGGCCGAAGGCGCGCGGGACGCCAACGCAGAGCAGCGCTACTCGCTCGAGCTCGCTCCCGACCTCTGCGGCAAGCTCGAGCTTCGCATCCGCGCGTATCCCTTCCATCCCGCGCTCTCGCATCGCTTCGAGATGGGACTCATGAAGTGGGCCTGATGCGCTCGTAGATCCGGCGGTACATGCGCGCGGCGGGCTCCCATCCGAAGTCGCGCGTCATGCCGTTGGTCTGCAGCCTCTTCCAGTGGGACGGGTTCGAGCGCGCGGCGAGCGCTCGCACGACACCTTCCAATAGCGCATCGGGGCTCGCCTCGGGAATGAGGAAGCCCGTCCCGTCGAGGGTGTCTCCCGTCGCATCGTCCACGATGGTGTCCACGAGGCCGCCGGTCGCGTTCGCGATGGGGGGCGTGCCGTAGCGCTGGCTGTACATCTGGTTCATGCCGCAGGGCTCGAAGCGCGAGGGCATGAGGAAGATGTCGGCGCCGGCCTCCACCAGGTGCGCGAGGGGCTCGTCGAAGCCGATGGACAGGCCCACGCGCCCGGGGTGGCGCGCCTGCGCGGCCTTGAGCTGCTCGATCATCTCGCGATCGCCCGCGCCCACGACGACCACCTGCGCCAGCTTCGTGATCTCCCCCAGCGTGCTCGCGATCACGTCGATGCCCTTCTGGTGCGTGATGCGGCTCACGGTGGCGAGGAGCGGAATGTCGTCGGAGCCGGCGAGCTTCATGCGCTTCTTGAGCGCCCGCTTGCTCGCCATCTTGCGCTCGAGGGTGAGCAGGCCGTAGGGCCGCGCGATATTCGGGTCCGTGGCCGGGTTCCACGTTGCGGTGTCGATGCCGTTCAGTACGCCGAAGAGCGCATCGCGCCTCGCTTTCAGCACGTCTTCCAGCCCGAAGCCCAGCTCCGGTCCCTGGATTTCCTGCGCGTACGTGGGGCTCACCGTGGTGATCGCATCGGCGTGGAGGAGCGCGCCCTTGAGGAACGAGGCGCGGCCATGGAACTCCATCCCGTCGGCACCGAGCGCGGCCTCGGGAATCTCGAGGGCACGAATGTCCGAAAACTGGAAGAGCCCCTGGAACGCGAGGTTGTGGATGGTGATCATCGTGGCCGCGCGCTTGCCCTCGGTGAAAGCGAGGTACACGGGTACCAGCGCCGTCGGCCAGTCGTTGCAATGGACGATGTCGGGCCGCCACGACAGGGGCGTCGCCTCCGAGCCGCAAATCGCGGCTGCCTTTGCGAGCACGCCGAAGCGCAATGCGTTGTCATCCCAATCGTCGCCGTCGTCCGCCTGGTAGGGGCCGCCGCCGCGCGCGTAGAGGTGCGGGCAGTCCACGATCACGAGCGGCACGCCGGTGGCGAGCACGGACTCCAACAGGCGCACCGGCTGGCCCAGCACCTCGAGCGCAGCCACCTCGCGGGCGGCCGGGAAAGCGTCGAGCACCGAGGTGTAGCCCGGCAGCAGCACCCGCGCGTCGATGCCCTCTTCGCGGAGTGCCGGCGGCAGGGCCGCGCTCACATCGCCGAGGCCCCCGGTCTTGGCGATCGGGGCGCACTCGGGAGTTACGAAGAGCACGTTGAGTGGTCTGGCGTCGTTATGCGCGGGAGGCAATGGTGATCCTGGCCGGTGACGTGGGCGCGACCCAGATTCTGCTGGAAGTCGGCGGACCGCGCTCGAACAGTAATTCTTGCACCGTGGCACGGGCCGTGCGCTAGCACTCGCCGTGCCCGCGTGCGAAAAAATCCGCGCATCGAACCAATGCGCGCAACGTGCTGTCACTCCTTGCTCGTCCCACGGCGCCGTGGCGGCGGGACCGCATCACCGATCGAGGGGAGGCACCGTGACCATCCTGGAAGAGCAGGTCCGCGCGAAGCCGCCGCGGACCGTCCCGCGCGTTGCCCAGGCGAGCCACGGGGCGCTCGCGGTGAAGAGCACCCTCGCGATCGTGCTCGCCGGGGGACGGGGCACGCGGTTGAAGCACCTCACCGACTGGAGAGCGAAGCCCTCGGTCTCATTCGGCGGCAAATTCCGCATCATCGACTTCACGCTCTCCAACTGCATCAACTCCGGCATCCGGCGCATCGACATCTGCACCCAGTACAAGGCTCACAGCCTCATTCGCCACGTGCAGCGGGGCTGGAACTTCCTCGACACGCGCTTCGGCGAGTTCGTGGAATTGCTCCCCGCCCAGCAGCGCACCAACGGCGAGTGGTACCAGGGCACGGCGGACGCCGTGTACCAGAATCTGGACATCCTCCGCAGGCAGGACCCGATGCTGGTGCTCGTGGCCGCGGGGGACCACATCTACAAGATGGACTACCGCTCGATGATCGAGGAGCATCTCGCGCGCAATGCGAAGGCCACCATCGCGTGCATGCCGGTGCCCGCGGGGGAATCGGCCTCCTATGGCGTGGTGCGCACGGACCGGGCGGGGCGCATCTCCGGGTTCCAGGAGAAGCCGTCCGTTCCCTGCACGATGCCCGGGCAGCCCGAACGCATTCTCGCCAGCATGGGGGTGTACGTGTTCGACTCGCGCTTCCTCTTCGAGCAGCTCGAGCGCGACGCCGAGGACCGCAGCTCCTGCCACGACTTCGGCAGGGACATCATCCCGCGCCTCGCGCGCGAGTGCGCATCGATCTACGCCCACGATTTCGAGGCGAGCTGCGTGAACCGGACCGACGGCGCCCCGTACTGGCGCGACGTCGGCACCGTGGACGCGTATTGGGAAGCCAACATCGATCTCACCCAGGTGGTGCCGGAGCTGAACCTCTACGACAAGGCGTGGCCGATCTTCACCTGCCAGGAGCAGGTGCCACCGGCCAAGTTCGTCTTCGACGACGAGGACCGGCGGGGCGCGGCGATGGACTCCATCATCTCGGGCGGGTGCATCGTGAGCGGCTCGACGGTAAAGCGGTCGCTGCTTTCCAACAACGTGGTGGTGCACGACCGCAGCCTCGTGGAGGATTCGGTGATCCTTCCCGGCGCGGAGATCGGGCCCTCGGCGGTGGTGAAGGGTGCGATCGTCGACAAGCGCTGCCGCATTCCCGCGGGCATGCACATCGGGGTCGACCCGGATGCCGATCGAAAGCGCTTCCACGTGACGCCGAAGGGCCGCGTGCTGGTGGTGCCCGAGATGCTCGGGCAGGGACTGCACCGCGCGGCCTGACTAGCGCTTCCAGCTTGCGCGCAGCAGGTTCTCGTCGCGGCTGTAGCGCAGCTTCATGTCGCCCTTGTACGCGTCGTGCAGCGCCTCGGCGATGCCGCGCGCCAGGTGCGAATCCGTCGTCGTGACCTGCACGCCGTCCTTCACGTCCTCGATTTTCATGATGCGCTGCAGGGGGCGCCGGGCCTTTTCCATCTGCTCGTGGTTCGTGATGAGGTGCACGATCTCGGAGCGGTGCTCGGCGAAGAACGCGCCCTTGATCGTCACGTAGCCCGCGGGGAAATGGTCGTGGATCCTCTGGCACGCGGGGCAGACGTGCCGGAAGGCATCGTCGGGCGCGGCGTTCCACGTCCAGCGGCCATCGACGAAGGTCGCGTGGCACTCCGGGCACGTGGTCGGTTCGGGGGGCTTGGCCGCGGCGCGGTAGGGATCACCCTCGTCGTTGGCGCTGCGCACGCCCGTGTCGCGCTTGACGAGGTAGGGGGCGGCGATTCGGTTGGGTTTCATGTCATGGGGTGAGACAGCGCGCGCGTCGATTCGGCACGGGCAGGTGGTGCGCCATCAGGGCCTAGTCCATCCGGCAGGGGAGGCCGTCCCGCTCCTGTCGCGGGGCGCCGCTACATTCGTGTCATGGATTCGCTACCCCACTGGCTCACAGCCGCGGTCTTCGCGGCGGGAATGACCGCGTACGCCGAAGAGGTGGTGCGCGCGGCCAAGAAGGACCTACCGCCCGACATGTCCACAGACCAGGCGGACCCGCCCGGGGTGCCTTACTGAACAAGAACAACGCGCCCGCCAGCGGGAGCGGACGAACCACCCTCCAGGCCCCTTTCCGGGGCCTTTTTCATGGGCTTTCCAGGCCTCGGGAGGGGATCGGGTTTTATACCCTCTTATCCACAGGTAATCCACAATGTCTTCCGGCCTTTGGGGGCCAAAACCGCAATATCTTGTGGCCGGAGCCTTGACCGGGGGGGCGGGCTTGTAGCATCCTTGTCATGGGG
>JAAOZZ010000369.1 GCA_012274175.1 Betaproteobacteria bacterium | reverse complement strand
TGTGCGCCCCGTTGACCATGCCGTCCGCGAGGAACTGGCCCTGGGAATCGGCGGGCAGCGTGACGGTCTGGCGCGCGGCGGTCTGGGACGCCGCCTCGAAGTGCTGGCCCATCTCGAGCGTCTGGCGCTTGCCGTCGATCTCGAGCACCGCGCCTTTCGAGTCCGAGGAGATGAGGACCACGCCTTCGGCGGTGGGCACGCCGCGCGAGATGGTGCGCGGCGCCCCGCGGTTGATGACCACCACGGCCTTGCCGGGAAAGAGCCCGATCACGTTCACGTCGGTGGCGTGGGCCGCGCCGGCAAGGCAGGCGGCGGCGAGAGCAAGGCGGGGGATCTTCATCGATGGGCGCCGTGAAGCCGGTGGCGGTCTTTCGCTGCTCGCAGACCGAGGGTCCGGGCCATTTTGCCACATTCCTCGATGCGCACCGCGTGCCCTGGACGCTCGTCGCCCTCGACGCCGGGGGCGCCGTTCCCGCCTCGAGCGCGCCCTATGCCGGCCTCGCCTTCATGGGAGGACCGATGAGCGCGAACGACGAGCTCGCCTGGATCGGCCCCGCCCTGGCGCTCATGCGCGACGCGGTCGGGCGCGGGGTGCCGGTGATCGGCCACTGCCTGGGCGGGCAGATGCTCGCGCGCGCCCTGGGCGGACGCGTCACGCCCAACCCGGTGAAGGAGATCGGGTGGGGGAGCGTGCGCGTCGAGGACAACGCGACCGCCCGGGAATGGTTCGGCCCTGAACTGGACGAGTTCATGGCCTTCCAGTGGCACGGCGAGACCTTCAGCATCCCGCCGGGGGCGCAACGCATCCTCACCGGCGAGCACTGCCCGAACCAGGCGTACGTGGCCGACGATCGCCACCTGGGCATGCAGTGCCACGTGGAGATGACGCCCGGGATGATCGCAGCCTGGATCGAGAGCGGGGCGGGGGAGATCGAGGAGGCCCGCGCGAGCCCCGCGGTGCAGCCGGCCGGGCGCATCGCCGCGGAGAGTGCCGCACGCCTGCCCGACCTGGGCGCGGTCGCCGAGCGCCTTTACGGGCGTTGGCTCGGCAACCTGCGCCGCTAGTCGCGGAAGTTCTGGTACGCGAGGGGCACGTCCTTCACGCCCTGGCGCACGAGGGCGATCGCCTCCTGTAGCGCGTCCTTCTTGGCGCCGGTCACGCGCACCACGTCGCCCTGGATCGAGGCGGTGACCTTGAGCTTCGAGTCCTTCAGCATCTTCACGATGCGCTTGGCGAGCTCGATGTCGACGCCGTTCTTCACGATCATCTTCTGCTTCGCCTTGTCGCCGCCGACCTTCTCCGGGTCCGAGAGCTCGAGGAAGCGGGCGTCCACGCCTCTCTTGGCGAACTTGCCCATCAGCACGTCGCGGACCTGGCCCAGCTTGAAGTCGTCGTCGGCGAACGCGGTGAGCTCGTGCTCCTTCTCGTTCAGCTCGACGCGCGCTTCCGAGCCCTTGAAGTCGTAGCGGTTCGCGATCTCCTTGTTGGCCTGCTCCACGGCGTTCTTCACCTCGACCCCGTTGGCCTCGCAGACGATGTCGAACGATGCCATGGATGCCCTCCCTAATTGCGGCCGCGCCGCGCGCCGATGCGCATGCGAAGCGCATTGAGCTTGATGAAACCCTCGGCATCGGCCTGGTTGTAGGCGCCTTGGTCTTCGTCGAAGGTGGCGATGCGTGTGTCGAAGAGCGAGTCCTTGGACTTGCGCCCGGTCACGAGCACCGTGCCCTTGTAGAGCTTCACGCGCACGCGTCCGTTCACGCTCTCCTGGGAGGCGTCGACGAGCGACTGCAGCAGCCGGCGCTCGGGGCTGAACCAGTAGCCGTTGTAGACCATGCGCGCATAGCGCGGCATGAGGTCGTCCTTCAGCGCAACCACCTCGCGGTCGAGGGTGAGGGACTCCATCGCCCGGTGGGCCTTGAGCAGGATCGTGCCGCCGGGGGTCTCGTAGCAGCCGCGCGACTTCATGCCCACGTAGCGGTTCTCGACCAGGTCGAGGCGGCCCACGCCATGGCGTCCGCCGATGCGGTTCAGCTCGGTGAGCACCGCAGCCGGGCTCATCTTCTTCCCGTTCACCGCCACCACGTCGCCCCTGCGGTACTCGAGGTCCACGTACTCGGGCTTGCCGGGCGCCTTCTCGGGCGACACAGTGATGCGCCACATGGACTCCTCGTGCTCGAAGTCCGGATCCTCGAGGACGCCGCCTTCATAGGAGATGTGCAGCAGGTTCGCGTCCATGGAATAGGGCGCGCCCGCGCCCTTCTTCTTCTTGAAATCGACGGGAATGCGGTGCCGCTCGGCGTAGGCGAGCAGCTTGTCGCGGGAGGTGAGGTCCCATTCCCGCCACGGCGCGATGATCTTCACCTCCGGCATGAGCGCGTAGGCGCCCAGCTCGAAGCGCACCTGGTCGTTGCCCTTGCCCGTGGCCCCGTGGGCGATCGCATCCGCGCCCGTCCGGCGCGCGACCTCCACCAGCCGCTGGGCGATGAGCGGGCGCGCGATGGACGTCCCCAGCAGGTATTCGCCCTCGTAGAGCGCGTTGGCGCGGAACATCGGGAAGACGAAATCGCGCACGAACTCCTCGCGCAGGTCCTCGACGAAGATCTTCTTGACGCCCATGCGCTTGGCCTTCGCGCGGGCTGGCGCCAGCTCCTCGCCCTGGCCGATGTCGGCGGTGAACGTGATCACCTCGCAGCCATAGGTGTCCTGCAGCCACTTGAGGATCACCGAGGTGTCGAGCCCGCCGGAGTACGCCAGGACCACCTTGCCCACCTTCGTGCCCGACTTGCTCTTGCTCATGTGTCGATCTTTCCCAGAAGCAGGTATTCCATCAGCGCCTTCTGCACGTGCAGGCGGTTCTCGGCCTCGTCCCACACGACGCTCTGCGCGCTCTCGAGCACGTCGGTGGTCACCTCCTCGCCGCGGTGGGCGGGTAGGCAGTGCATGAAGAGCGCCTCGGGGCGCGCCAGGCGCATCAGCGCCGCGTCCACGGTGAAGCCGTCGAACGCCTCGAGGCGCGCCCCCGCCTCGGCCTCGAAGCCCATGCTGGTCCACACGTCGGTGGTCACCAGGTGCGCCCCGGCGACGGCCTGGGCGGGACGGCTGAAGATCTCCAGGTGGCGCCGGTCGACGCCCGCGGCGCGCGCGCCCTGCACTCCGTAGGCGCCGGGCGTGCACACGTTCAGCTTGAAGTCGAAGATCTCGGCGGCCTGGATCCACGTGTTGCACATATTGTTGCCGTCGCCGATCCAGGCCACCGTGGCGCCCGCGAAGGATCCGCGGTGCTCGAGGTAGGTGTAGAGGTCGGCGAGCACCTGGCACGGGTGGTAGTCGTTGGTGAGGCCGTTGACCACCGGCACCCGCGACTGCGCGGCGAAGCGCTCGATGATCGAGTGCTCGAAGGTGCGGATCATCACGATGTCCACCATGCGCGAGATCACCCGCGCCACGTCCTCGATCGGCTCGCCGCGCCCGAGCTGCGTCTCGCCGGTGTTCAGCACGATCGACGAGCCGCCCAGCTGGTGGATCCCGGCCTCGAACGACACGCGGGTGCGGGTCGAGCTCTTCTCGAACACCATCGCGAGCATGCGGTCGGCGAGGGGCTGGTAGGCGATGTAGTTCTTGAAGCGGTCCTTGATGATGCGCGTGCGGCTGAAGAGGTGCTCGAACTCCCCGCGGTCCAGGTCGCGCAGCTGCAGGAAATGCTTCACGCCGCGGCCGCGGAGGCCGGAGCCTGCGCGAGGAACGTCTTCACCAACGGAGCGAGGATCGACACGACCTGCCGCGCCTCCGGCTCCCGGATCACGAGCGGGGGCAGCAGTCGCACCACCTTCTCGGCGGTGACGTTGATCACCAGGCCCGCTTCGAGCGCGCGGGGCACGAGCTGCGCGCACGCCACGGCGAGCTCGACGCCGATCATGAGCCCCTGGCCGCGGATCTCCACGACGCCCGCCACGCCCGCGAGCTCGCGTTCGAGACCGCCCTTGATCACCTCGCCCATGCGCAGCGCGTGGTCGAGGAGGCCGTCCTTCTCGATCACGTCGAGCGTGGTGAGCGCGGCCACCGACACCAGCGGCCCGCCGCCGAACGTGGTCCCGTGGTTGCCGGGCTTGAACACCTTCGCGGCCACGCCGCGCGCGAGGCACGCCCCGATGGGCACGCCCGAGCCCAGGCCCTTGGCGAGCGACATCACGTCGGGAACGATCCCCGCCCACTGGTGCGCGAACCACTTGCCGGTGCGCCCGATGCCGCTTTGCACCTCGTCGATCATGAGCAGCCATTGGCGCCGGTCGCAGAGCTCGCGCAGCTTGCGCAGGTATTCGGCGCCCGCCACGTGGATGCCGCCCTCGCCCTGCAGCACTTCCAGCAGCGCCGCGACGATCGACTGGTTGTCGGCGGGGCGCTCGATGGCCGCGAGGTCGTTGTAGGGCACGCGCAGGAACCCGCCCATCAGCGGCTCGAATCCGGCCTGCGCCTTGCGCGAGCCCGTGGCCGACAGGGTGGCGAGCGTGCGGCCGTGCCAGGCCTTCTCCATCACCACGATGGAGGGATTCTCGATGCCGCGCTGGTGGCCGTGCAGGCGCGCGAGCTTGATCGCGGCCTCGTTCGCCTCGGAGCCCGAGTTGCAGAAGAACGCGTTGTCCATCGCGGCGAGGGCGCAGACGCGCTCGGCCGCGCGTTCCTGCTCCGGCACGCGGAAAAGGTTGGACGTGTGGATCAGCTTCGCCGCCTGCTCGGAAAGGGCCCGCAGCAGCACCGGGTGCGCGTGCCCCAGCCCGTTCACCGCGATGCCCGCGAGCGCGTCCAGGTAGCGCTTGCCCTCGGTGTCCCAGAGCCACGCCCCTTCGCCGCGGGCGAACGCCACCGGCTGGGGGGCATACGTTTGCATCAGATGCTCAGCGCTCATCGGTCGCCTCCGGAAACGAGAACGGCGGCCTGGAGCCGCCGTCGGCCAGGGTGTCGGCTTCCGCTTTAGGGGCGCGGGGTGCCGAGTGCCTTGATCTGCAGGGCAAGCCGGCTCTTGTGCCGCGCGGCCTTGTTCTTGTGGATGATGCGCTTGCCGGCCATCGCGTCGATGGTGGCCTGCTGGGAGACGAGGCTCGCCTGGGCGAGCGACTGGTCGCCCGCGGCGATCGCCTTCTGGACTTTCTTGATCGCGCTGCGCAGCGTGGTGCGCAGGCTCATGTTCGCCGAGCGCTGCTTGACGGTTTTCTTCGCGCGCTTGGCGGCCTGCTTGGTGTTGGCCATGGTGTCACTTCCTGGGTCAGGGTTCCGAAACGAAGCCTGATATCATACACCGCTTGTCCATACAAAACAAAGCCCTAGATCGCGCGCCGTGCGGCGCGCCCGGGGGCCCGCCGCGGTGAACCTGCTGCGCTCCGCCGCATCCGTGAGCGGCATGACGCTGCTGTCGCGCATCATGGGGTTCGTACGCGACACGCTCATCGCGGTGATGTTCGGCGCCGGGCTCGCCTCCGACGCGTTCTTCGTCGCGTTCCGCATCCCGAACCTGCTGCGGCGGCTGTTCGCCGAAGGCGCCTTCTCCCAGGCGTTCGTTCCGGTGCTCGGCGAATACCGGGGCCGGCTGGGCGACGAGGCCACGCGCGACCTGGCCGGCAAGGTGCTGGGCGTGCTCGCTGGCGCGCTCTTCATCGCCACGCTGGTCGGCATCGTGGCCGCACCGCTCGTGGTCTACGCCACCGCGTACGGCTTCACGAACGACGCCGACAAGTTCGCGCTCACCGTGACGATGGTGCGCATCTGCTTCCCGTACATCCTCTTCATCTCGCTGGTGTCGTTCGCCGCGGGGCTTCTCAACACGTTCGGCGCGTTCAAGGCCCCGGCGTTCACGCCGGTGCTGCTCAACGTCTCGTTCATCGGCTTCGCGGTCTTCGCCGCGCCGCACTTCGAGCGGCCCATCGTGGCGCTCGCATGGGCGGTGTTCTTCGGCGGCCTCGCGCAGCTCGCCTTCCAGGTCCCCTTCCTCAAGCGCATCGGCATGCTGCCGCGTCCCCAATGGAGCCCGCGCGACGAGGGCGTGCGGCGCATCCTGCGGCTCATGGGGCCGGCCGCGCTGGGCGTGTCCGTGGCACAGCTGAGCCTCGTCATCAACACACAGATCGCCTCCAGGCTCGAGAACGGCGCGGTCTCGTGGCTCTATTACGCCGACCGGTTGATGGAATTTCCCTCGGCGATGCTGGGCGTGGCGCTGGGGACCGTGCTGCTGCCTTCCCTCGTGCGCCACCACAGCACCGGCGACGGCGAGGGCTATTCGCGCCTGCTCGACTGGGGGCTGCGCGTGACACTCGTGCTGGCGCTGCCCGCGGCCGTGGCCCTGGGGCTGCTGGCGGTACCGATCGTCTCCACCCTCTTCTGGCACGGCGACGTGTTCACGCGCCACGACGTGATCATGACGCGCCATGCGCTCGTGGCGTACGCCGTGGGCCTCGTGGGGATCATCCTGGTGAAGATCCTGGCGCCCGGCTTCTACGCGAAGCAGAACATCCGCACGCCCGTGCGCGTGGCGATCGTGACCCTCGTCGTGACCCAGGCGCTGAACGCCGTCTTCGTCCCGTACCTGAGACACGCGGGCCTCGCGCTCGCCATCTCGGTGGGTGCGTGCTTCAACGCGGGATGGCTCTGGGTCCTCATGCGCCGCTCGGGCGCATACCATCCCGAGCCCGGATGGGGTGCCTTCCTGTTGAAGCTCGCCGTCGCCCTCTACTTGATGGGCGGGGCGATCTGGTACTCCATGGGCACGGAGTTGTCGTGGTTCGAGCTCGCCGCCGTGCCCCGGGCGATCAAGCTGGCGCTGGTCGTCGTCGCCGGCGCGGCCGCGTATTTCGCGTCGCTCTTCGCCATGGGATTCAGGTTGCGCGACTTCGCGCGCCACGAGTAGCGATGCGCATCCTGCGCCACGATGCCCCCGACGGCGCGCAAACCGCCATCGCGATCGGCAGCTTCGACGG
>JAAOZZ010000368.1 GCA_012274175.1 Betaproteobacteria bacterium | reverse complement strand
GCGGGAATGTATTTCAGGGCGAATTTCATCAAAGGCTCCTGGCTCAAAGCTGGATGGTTCGATCGTCGAAATATACGGACGTTCAATGCCAAAGCCACGCGAAGGTGGCGCCCGTGATGGCGCCGTAGATCAATGCGTCGACGATGTCCCGCGCGACATTCGCCCACGGCTTGCCCATCCAGATGCCCATCTGAACGCTGCCGCCACAATATGCAAGAAACGGTAACACGCTCGCGACGCGGCACACCTGCCAGAACGTGGCGTCGGCATGCAGGGTTTTCGAGGCGACGTACGCGGTGATGACACCGATGCCGACGCTGTAGAGGAACCAGAGGACCAGCGGGCGCCCCATGCTCGGCGCTCCCGGGGAGCGAAGCGTTATGAACGCGAGCGGTCCTTCCACGTACTTCGCCTGCATCTCGGGCGCGGCCATTTCCTTCATGTCGCGGCAATAGGGCACGAAGTACTGGCCGGGTGCGGCGTTGCCCGCGCGGATGGCGCTGCGCACCGCGTCTTCATTGGGGAACCCGCGGTATTCGGACTGGTGCCACTTGATCACCATGTGGATCACGCTGCTGGCGACGAACACGAGCACGGCGGATGCGAGGATCGGAATCCCGAGCTGCGCGATGAACATGATGGCCTCCTGGTAAGTCCCCGGTCGGGAGTGGCGCGAGTATAGTCCGCCTACCGACCCGCAACGCGGCAACGGAGGAGGAGATCCCCGTGAAGCCACCGCTCCGAAAGGCCATTCGCATCGCCGAAGTGGTCATCGTCGCCATCCTGGCGGCCAACGCGCTCGTCACCTATCGCGAGCTGCGCATGCTGCGCAAGGTGCCGGTCGCGCTGCCCAACTACCAGTTCGATGTGACCGGAGACGCGGACCAGGCTTCCGTGGAAACTCGCGGGACGTGGATCGCCGAGCAGGGTCCGGCCGCGCCGCTGCAGACCACGACCATCCAATGCCGCAAGGCCAGCATGCAATGCCAGGAATCCTCCGCGGTGCTGGCCTTCGTGGGCGAGCACGCGGTGATGGAATCGGCGCAGTCGACCTTCGACATCGACCACTGGGACGACAAGGAGATCGTCACCAAGTCGTCCCGCGGCGCCTGCGTGGACCGGACGCTGGTATTGAGCCTGCTCGAGAAGCGCGCGAGCGTCCGGATGTCCGCCGGCCGCAACGAAGGCAAGTGCACCGAGTCTCCGGCGCGCGTGCTCGAGCTAGTGGCCGGCTACAGGGTTCGCCGCGACGCGCTGCGGGAGGCGAGACCTTTCTAGGGCTCGCGGGCTGCGGTTGCGCTTTCGGCTATTTCTGCTGAAGGGCCCAGCCGTGGGAGGCCATGCATTCCCGGTAGAGCTGGTTTCGCGCCTTCGCGTTGTGATCGACGCGCGGCGAATCGGGCATGACATACCGGGGCGGCAGGTCCCCGTGGCTCGAGGGCACCTGTGTCACGGCAGGCGGAAGGGATCGATAGCCTTGCGCGACGCATGCGCTGTTGTCCACGTTGAAATCCTGCTGGTCGGCGCCGGGTTTCAACCAGACGGGAGCGCAGGCCGACAACGAGAAGACGAGGATCGTCGCGGCGATAAGTCTCATAGCCACTCCGACCCGTGGACCGGCTATTGGTTCGACCTCGCATCGGCCAGCACCAGATCCGCCGCCCGTTCCCCGATCATGATCGACGGCGCATTGGTGTTGGAAGAGGGGATGGTCGGCATCACGGACGCATCGGCTACCCGCAGCCGCGCGACACCGTGCACGCGCAGGCGCTCGTCCACGACGGAATCCGACGCCGCACCCATCCGGCACGTGCCCACCGTGTGCCACGCGGTCTGTCCGCAGCCGCGCGCGTAGTCGAGGAGCGCCGCGTCGTCGCGCACGTCGGGACCGGGACGGGTCTCCCGCACGATGAGCGAGGCGATCGCCGGCTGCGAGGCGATGCGCCGGATGAGCTGCAGGAGCGCCAGGCCCGTGGCGCGATCGTGCCCGTCGGTGAAGTAGCGCGGCTCGATCTTCGGAAACGCGCGCGGATCGGCCGAAGCGATATGGATGGAGCCCCGCGAACGCGGATGGAGCTGGAAACCGCCGATGGAAAATCCCGGGAAGGGATCGATGCCCGCCCCGGGCGAGCGCGAATAGCGATCCTTGCCGCTGATGTGATAGATGCGCACCATCACGTCGGGCCGCGCGGGACTCTCGGAGGTGCGCGTGATGGCGTGGGCGGTGGACGACGTTCCCGCCATGAGGCCCTTGCGCGTGAACACGTATTGCACGCCGGCTGCCAACCGATAACGCAGGCTTCGCATAACGTCGTTGATGGTGATGGGCAGCGTGCATTCGTACGTGCAGCGCAATTGCAAGTGGTCGATCAGGTGCTCGCCTACCGCGGGGCGGTCGGCGACCACCGCGATGCCGAGGGAGCGCAGTCGATCGGCCTCGCCGATGCCGGAAAGCTCGAGGACCTGGGGCGACTGGATCGCGCCTGCGCAGACGATCACCTCGCGCGCCGCCTTCGCCACATGGGTGACGCCGCCCTGCACGAACTCCACGCCGCAGGCCGCCGGTCCTTCGAAGAGCACTCGGGTGACGAGCGCATCGGTCTCGATGGCGAGGTTCGCTCGATGTCGCGCCGCGCGCAAGTACGCCACCGCCGTGCTCCACCGCCTTCCCCGGTGCGCGGTCTGCTCGAGGTAGCGCACGCCCTCGTAGCCCACGACGTTGTAGTCCGCCGTCTCGGGGATACCGGCTTCGCGGCACGCGGCGACGAAGCCATCGGACAATGGATCCCGGTCGTAGGACTTGCGGTCCGTGATGCGCACCGGCCCGGCATGGCCGCGTCCCTCTTCGCACGTGAAGGGATTGCTTTCCATGCGCCGGAAATACGGCTTCACGTCCGACCAGCCCCAGCCTTCGAGGCCCGCGCGGCGCCAGCCGTCGAATTGCTCCGGGTCGCCCCACACGTAGGCCATGCCGTTCAGCGCGCTCGAGCCGCCGAGCACCTTGCCCCGCGGCCAGTAGACCTTCTGACCGTTGAGTTCCGCCTGGGGCTCGGTCTCGAACTTCCACGCGTAGCGCTCGTTGGTGAGGAGCTTGCCCACGCCGAGGGGAATGTGGATCCACGGATTGCGATCGGCGCCGCCCGCCTCGAGCAGCAGCACTCGATGCTTGCCCGATTCCGTGAGCCGGGCCGCGAGCGCCGCGCCGGCCGAGCCCGCGCCCACGACGATGTAGTCGAAGCTCCGCTCCGGCATCGCCTATTTCGCCTTTGGGTCCCGGTGCTTGAAGGAATCGCGCCGGAAGCTGTAGAGCGCTGCGGGATCCACTTGCACGTCGACGATGGCGGGCTTGCCGCACGCGAGCGCGGCGCGCAGCACGCTGTCCAGCTGCGCGGCCTTGTCGACGCGAAAACCCGCCGCGCCGTAGAGCTCCGCCAGCTTGTCATAGGGTGGGTTGGGAACGTCCGCGCCGATGTAGCGGGCGCCGAAGAAATCGCGCTGGTAGGCCTTCTCCGCGCCCCAGCAGCCGTTGTTCATCACGATGCACACCGTGTTGATCTTGTTCGCTACCGCGGTGCCGATCTCGCTCACGGTCATGCCGAAGCCGCCGTCACCCATGAGGCTCACGACGGTGCGCCCGGGGCAGGCAAGCTTGACTCCGAGTCCCGCGGCGTAGGAGAAACCCACGAGGCCGAAATCGAGCGGTGTAAAGAGCGACGGCGGCTCGCGATAAGGCATCTGGTCCGTGGCCTGCAGGCAGAGCGTTCCCGCATCCATGGTGAAAATCGCATCGGCGGGCACGGCCCCGCGCAGCGCATGGTAGAGCGCTCCGGGCTGGATCGGATCGCTCCTCGCGCGCCCGGCCGCATCGCGCTCGGCGGCGAGCGCCTTGCGCTCGTCCCCGAATCGCGCCAGGTATTCGCGCACCTCGCCCGAAATCTCGTGGCCCGCGAGCGCATCGGCGAGCTGCGAGGCGATGCGGCCCGCGTCCCCAACGATGCCCAGCGCGATCGGGAAGAAGCGCCCGACCGCGGTCGGCTCCTGGTCCACCTGGATGATCTTCGCGGCGCGATTCAGATTGTCGTAGGTGTAGAAGGTCGTGTTGAACCCGAGCCGGGTGCCGAGCGCCAGGATCACGTCCGCATCCTTCGCGAGCGCCGACGCCACGCGGTTGCCGCGCGGTCCCACCTGCCCGGCGCAGAGGGGATCGTCGTTGGAAATTGCGTCGCCATGGCCGGGCGACATCGCCACCGGGGCGCCCAGGCGCGCGGCGAGGGCGAGCGCCTGCGCGTGCGTCCTTCCGTTCTTGACGCCGCCGCCCGCGATGATGAGCGGACGCTTCGCGCCGGCCAGCAGGCGCGCGGCCTGGCGCACCAGCTCCG
Source organism: Betaproteobacteria bacterium (assembly GCA_012274175.1). GTDB lineage: Bacteria > Pseudomonadota > Gammaproteobacteria > Burkholderiales > Usitatibacteraceae > Usitatibacter. The sequence goes on along the minus strand of JAAOZZ010000368.1, from coordinate 14,886 downwards.
CGTCGCCCTCGGCGGGCGCGGAGGCGCGATAGGACTGCGGCGGCGGAATGTCCTCCGCCTCGAAAGTTTCCGCCAGCAGATCCCGCGGCAGGTTGAGCGCCACCGGACCGCGCCGGGGAGCCAGCGCCGTGCTGAAGGCCTCGCGCACCATTTCCGGAATGCGCCTGGCTTGCGTGACGGTCCACGTCTTCTTCGTGATGGGCTTGAAGAGCGCCTGCTGGTCGACTTCCTGGAAAGCGTCGCGATAGACGTGCGCGGAGGAGAGCGACCCGGCGAGTGCGACCACGGGCGAATACGCGGCGTGGGCCTGCGCCAGCCCCGTGACGAGGTTGGTGGCGCCCGGACCGTTCTGTCCCGCGAGGAAGACGCCCGCGCCGCCGGACGCGCGCGCGTAGCCGTCGGCCATGTGCACGCCGGTGCGCTCGTCGCGCACGCCGATGAAGCGGATCCGCTTCGAATCGTGCAGCGCGTCGAAGATCTCCATGCCCGCGGAGCCGATGAGCCCGAAGACGTCGCGCACGCCCTCGGCTTCGAGCGCCGCCACGACCGCCTTGCCCCCGGTGATTTGCGCCATCTCGCTTCTCCCTATTTCGTCTTCCCGCCCGCGGCCTCGAACTTCGCGTATTCCTCCGCGAGGATCGGGATCGCGACGTTCGCGGAGTGGATGCCCATGATCGTGATGAGCTGGATCGTCTCGAGCACCTCCTCGCGCGTGGCCCCCGCCTTGAAGGCGTTGGCCATGTGCCGGCGCACGCCCGGCGCGTAGAGGTGCGTCGTGGCCGCGTTCACCGCCACGAGGATCAGCTCGCGGAATTTTGCGGGCAGATGGCCATTGCGATGGGGCACGTCGCGGAAGCACAGGTACGCCTCCATGAACTGCGGGTCCAGCTCGCGGATCTGGTCCCAGAGGGGATTCCAGTCTCCTCGGCGCTTGTATTCGTCGGTCAACGGCGTTTCGGTCGCGGACATATCGGCTCCCCGGAAGATCGTCATGAAGAAAAACGCCGGCACTGCCCAGGGCAGCGCCGGCGCTTCGCGCCAATGGTACGGAAGATTACAGCAGCTTGGCCGCCGCGGGGCCCTTGACGGGAACCTCCATGCGGTCCTCTCCGAAAACGAGGTTGCCCTTGTAGATCTCGCCCATTTCGCGAAGAACGCGCTCGCGAACTCCCGGTTGGTCGATCTGCTCGGTCACGTGGGAAATGACGAGGGTCTTGACTCCGGACTTCCGACCCAGCTCCGCGAGCTCCCGGTGACCCATGCAGGACTCGGCGAATTCGGGGCAGAGCTGCGTGCCGGATAGGTAGTGGCACATGTGGACCAGCACGTCGCATCCCTCGGCCAGCCGCTCCATGGAGGCGCATGGGCCGCTGTCGCCGGAATACACGAAGGATCCTTCAGGAGAGTCGAAGCGGAAGCCGTAGGAAATGAGCTGCGGACCGAAGTGGGCGACGCCCGCGGCCTTCACCGTCCAGCCGTTGCCTTCGATGACGTCGTTGGGACGCATCTCGGTGACCACCGGCGCGGGCTTCTTGCGATCACCCGTACCGCCGCGCGCTTGGTAGAGCGATATGCTGCACATGTGCTCGGTGCGTGCGACGAGGTCGGGCCAGAACGCCCCTCCCTCCTCGAACAGCGCCCGGGTAACTTTCTTGAGGGGCGGTGGCCCGTACACCTTCAATTCCGGAATCCGGCCCGCGCCCTGGTCCCAGCGGGTGAGGAGCAGGCGCGGATAGTCCCCCATGTGGTCGTAGTGAAGGTGGCTGCAGAAGAAGTGGGTCACCTTCGTAGGCGCAATGCCGATCTCCAGCAGCCGGTGATGGGCTCCGAATCCGTGATCGAAGACGAGGATGTCGTCGCCTGTTTCGACAACGTATCCCGAGCACATGCGAGTAAGCGATGGGGTCGGCGTCCCGGTCCCCAGAAGGCGGATTCTCAATGCGCGGTCCTCTCCAGCTTCACTCGGGTTTTATCCCCAATTCCTTGAACAGCTTCTGCCATTTCTCGAAGTCCTTGTGCAAGAAGGCCGTGAATTCCGTCGGCGAGCTCGCGACGATCTCCGCGCCCTGCTTGACGAATACGGCCTGCAGCTTCGGGTCCTTAAGGATGGTGACCAGCTCCTTGCTGATGAATGCGACCACGTCGGGCGGCGTCTTCGCGGGAGCGAAGATTCCGTGCCATCCGTACGCCTCGTAGCCCGGGACTCCCGCTTCGGCAAGCGTCGGAATCTCCGGAGCGGCCGGCGAACGCTTGGACCCGGTGATCCCAAGCGTGACCACGCGGCCCGCGGCGACATAGGGCAGGCCCTGCGCAAGCCCGGGCGCATTGAGCGACACGACGCCGCTGATCACGTCGGTGAAAGCCTGGTTGCTGTCCCGGTACGGGATTTCCTGGATGTGCAAGCCCGTCATCGACTTGAACAATTCCACGGAAATCTGGCTCGGCGTGCCCCGGCCGGAAGATGAATATTGCAGCCGTTCGGGGTCCTTTTTGCCCAGCGCGATGAACTCCTTCAGGTTGTTGATGCCGAGCTTCTTGCTTGCAAGAAAGATGTTGGGGGTCTGCGCGATCTGCGTGATGGCCACGAAGTCGCGGAAAGGGTCGTAAGGCAATGACGCCTGCAGGATCGGTCCCAGGGTAAAGGCGTTGGAGATGAGCATCAGCGTGTACCCGTCCGGCGCCGATTTCGCTACCACGTCGGCGCCGATCGCTCCCGCGGCGCCGGCGCGATTCTCGACGAAGACCGGTTGGTGCCAGCGGTCGCTCAGGGCCTTGGCGATGAGACGGGCGAATACGTCGGACGTGGTGCCCGGCCCATAGCCCACGATGATCCGGACGGTCTTGCTCGGATACTTGCCTTGCGCCGTGGCCGTGCCGGCCAGCCCCACGCAGGCGACCAGTGCGGCAATGACGGCGAAGAACCGCGTGAGTCTGATGGTCGCGCGCATGTCGTCTCCTTGGGTGGCTGCGATTCCCCATGAGGGTGAGCGAGTCGCCCGCTCCGCGCTGTTCCGAAAGCGACGGAAATTTTTCCGTATGCGACTACGGTTCCCCGCCCGGCGAGGCCTCGCGGCGAACCTGGGAGGGACTCTTTCCGTAGGCGTCGCGGAAGCGGCGCGAAAAATGGGAGCCGTCGGCGAATCCGCTGTCCAGCGCGACCTCCGAGATCGGCTGACGCGTGTCCACGAGCAGGTCGTAGGCGCGGCGCAGCCGAAGCGTGCGGGCGAATTCGGAGGGGCTCACCCCGAGCTCCTCGTGAAACAGGCGCTCGAGGTGACGGGCGCTCACGTGCAGCTCGCGCGCGATTTCCAGCACCGAAAATCGCCGCTCCGAGTTTCGCTCCATCAGGAGCATCGCGCGGCGGATCCACGGGTTGTCGGTTTCCGCGGCAAATGCAGGTTGCGGCTGCAACGCCCGGGATGGAAGCGCCGAATTCTCGATCATGATGCGCAGCGCCTTCTGCGCCTCGGGCTTGCTCACGTGGCGCTCGATCAGGTGGGCGGCAAGGTGGACCACGCTCGTGCCGCCCGCGCAGGTGATCCGCTGACGGTCCGTCACGAAGAGTTGGTCGGAGGTCACCGCATGATCGGGGAACTCGAGCACGAAGTCGCGATAATGGAACCAGCTCACGCACGAGCGATGCTGCTTCATCAAGCCCGCGCGGGCCAGGATGAAGCTGCCGGTGCACACGCCCACCAGCGTACGGCCGGCCGACGCAGCCCGCCGCATGTACTCGACGAGGCTGGGTGCCAGCTTCCGGCCGCCGGGGAGCAGGCCGCCGACCATCACGACGTAATCGAATTCGCCCGGATCGTCCAGCTCCATCGACGGCGAAATCTCGACTCCGCAGCTCGCGCGGATGGGCCGCATGTCGTGGCTCAGGACGGCCCATCGGCAGCGCATCTGGCGGCTGCGATCCGCCTCGTCGGCTGCGAGCCGCAGGGCATCCACGAAGGACGAGAAGGCTACCAGCGTGAAATCCTGCTGCAGGATGAACCCGACGGAAAGGCGAGGAGCTGCGGAGGGTTTCAAGGGGGATGGCGGTTGCAGGCAAATGGATGTCGCATTCGAACCACAGGCTCATTGTGACGGATGGTTGAATGGGCCGCAAATGGCCGATGCATGCGGATGAACCGCTATTCCATATTCACCCTCGCGCGCAACGCCCTGGGCGGCCATCGCGGCTGGCAGGCGGCATGGCGCAGCCCCGAACCCAAGCGCCGGTACGACGTCGTCATCGTCGGGGGAGGCGGGCACGGCCTCGCCACCGCCTACTACCTGGCCAGGGAACACGGCATCACGAACGTCGCCGTGCTGGAGAAGGGCTGGATCGGAGGGGGCAACACGGGCCGCAATACCACCATCGTCCGCTCGAACTACCTGTGGGACGAGGCCACGCACCTCTACGAGAAGTCGTTGAAGCTGTGGGAGGGGCTCTCCCAGGAGCTCAACTACAACGTCATGTTCAGCCAGCGAGGGGTGCTGAACCTCGGGCACACGCTGCAGGACATGCGCGACATCGAGCGGCGCGTGAACGCCAACCGCCTGAACGGCGTGGATGGCGAGGTGCTCACGACGGTGCAGGTGAAGGCGATGGTCCCGATCATCAACGACTCCGCGCATGCGCGCTATCCGATCCTCGGAGCGTCCCTTCAGCGCCGGGGCGGCACCGCGCGCCACGACGCGGTCGCATGGGGGTTCGCGCGCGGCGCCGATTCGCGCGGAGTGGACATCATCCAGAACTGCGAGGTGACGGGCATCCGTCGCGACGGCGGCCGCGTCACCGGCGTGGACACTTCCCGCGGATTCATCGAAGCGGATCGGGTCGGTGTCGTCGCGGCCGGCCATTGCGGCGTGCTGGCCTCCATGGCCGGCATCCGGCTACCCATCGAAAGCCATCCGCTTCAAGCGCTGGTCTCGGAGCCGATCAAGCCGGTGCTCGACACCGTCGTCATGTCCAATGCCGTCCACGGCTACATCAGCCAGGCCGACAAGGGCGACCTCGTGATCGGCGCCGGGATCGACGCCTACGTGGGATACGGCCAGCGCGGCAGCTTCTCGACCATCGAGGGCACGTTGGCGGCGATCGTGGAGCTCTTTCCGACATTCAGCCGCGTGCGGATGAACCGGCAGTGGGCCGGCATCGTCGACGTGAGTCCCGACGCATGCCCGATCATCGGCCTGACTCCGGTGAAGGGTCTCTACTTCAACTGCGGCTGGGGGACGGGCGGCTTCAAGGCGACCCCCGGTTCGGGATGGGTCTTTGCCCACACCATCGCGCGAGGCGTCCCCCATGAGCTGAATGCGTCATTCTCGCTGGAGCGCTTCGCCACCGGCAGACTCATCGACGAGCACGGCGCCGCCGCGGTGGCCCATTGACGAAAGGCGTCCCATGCTGATGATCGCCTGCCCGTGGTGCGGGCCCCGGGAACAGACGGAATTCGCCTATGGAGGCGAAGCGCACATCGCACGGCCCGCCGATCCCGACGCGGTCGACGACGCGCAGTGGGCGGACTATCTCTTCATGCGCACGAATCCCAAGGGATGTCACCGAGAGCAGTGGAACCACGCATTCGGTTGCCGACGTTGGTTCAACGTCGAGCGCGACACGCTGAGCTACCGGATCACGTCGGTATACAAGCCTGGCGAGCGACCTGCGGAGCCCGCGGCGTGACGAGCGGACACCGTCTGGCGGAAGGCGGGCGGATCGACCGCCTCAAGCCGCTGGCTTTCACTTTCAACGGGCGGCGTTACGGCGGGTTCGCCGGCGATACGCTCGCATCGGCGCTTCTTGCCAGCGGCGTGACGCTCGTCGCCCGCAGCTGGAAATACCACCGGCCGCGAGGCGTCGTGGGAGCGGGCGTGGAGGAGCCGAATGCCATCGTGCAGCTTGAATCCGGCGCCTTCTCGGTGCCCAATGCCCGCGCGACGGAAGTGTCCTTGTATGAAGGCCTGACCGCTCGCAGCGTCAACTGCTGGCCGGGGCCCGAGATCGATTTCATGGCGCTGGTCCAGCTCTTCTCGGGGCTCATGCCGGCGGGCTTCTATTACAAGACCTTCATGTGGCCCAGGCGACTGTGGAAGAAGTATGAGCACTACATCCGCAAGGCCTCGGGCCTGGGCGAGGCGCCGGCGGTGGCGGACGCCTCCACGTACGACAAGATGAACGCCTACTGCGACGTGCTGGTCGCGGGAGCGGGGCCGGCGGGCCTCGCGGCGGCGCTCGCGGCGGGACGGAGCGGCGCGCGCGTGATCGTGGCCGACGAGCAGGCGGAATTCGGTGGCTCGTTGCTTTCCCTTGGCTCGGCGCCACTGCCGCGGATCGGCGGCCGGGCCGCGGGACATTGGCTTGACGCGGCGTTGCGCGAATTGCGTGCCATGCCGAACGTGCGAATGCTTCCGCGAAGCACCGTGTTCGGGTACCACGACGCCAACTACCTCACCATCGCGGAGCGCCGTCACGATCACCTACCGCTAGGCGAGCGCGCGGGGTGTCGGGAGCGCATCTGGCGTGTGCGGGCGCGCCGCGTCGTCCTGGCTACGGGCGCGATCGAGCGGCCGCTGGTGTTCGGGAACAACGACCGGCCCGGGATCATGCTCGCATCGGCGGCATCGACATACGTCAATCGCTACGGCGTGCGGCTTGCCTCGCGCGCCGTGGTCTTCACAAACAACGACTCGGCCTACGGGAGTGCGCTCGACTTGTACCACGCGGGAATCGAGGTGGCGGCGATCGTCGACTCCCGGCGATCCCCGGGTGGCGAGGTCGTGCAGAAGGTGCGTGATGCGAGCATCGAGATCATCGGCGGTTCCGTCGTCGTGGACACACGCGGCCGCAGGCACCTTTCGGCGGTGCGCGTCGTACAAATGGATGGTGAGCGCCTCACGGGAAGGCCCCGCCACATCGAATGCGGATTGCTCGCCATGTCCGGCGGCTGGAGTCCCGTAGTACACCTTCATGCCCAATCCGGTGCCCGCCCGCGTTTCGACGTGGCGCGGGCGTGCTTCGTCCCGGGCGAAGCGATCCAGGGCGAGCGATCCGCAGGCGCATGCAACGGCACTTTCGACCTCGAAAGTTGCATGGGGGAGGGAGCCGCGGCCGGAGCGCAGGCCGCAGCGTTGTCGGGCTTCGTCGCGCGGGCGACAAAGCCGCCCGCCGTCGAGGCGAGCGCGCCGAAAGCTCAGCCGCTACAGCCGCTCTGGCTGGTGCCGTCCCCGCGCGGTGTGAGTCGTGGACCGAGGCAGTTCGTCGATTTCCAGAACGACGTATCCGCGTCCGACATCGCCCTTGCAGCCCGCGAAGGCTACCGCTCGATCGAGCACGTGAAGCGCTACACCGCGCTTGGCTTCGGCACCGATCAAGGCAAGCTCGGCAACATCAACGGCATGGCGATCCTCGCCCGCGAGCTCGGCCAGGAAATCTCCGCCACCGGAACGACGACCTTCCGTCCGAATTACACCCCAGTCACCTTTGGCGCCATCGCGGGCCGTGATGTGGGAGAGCTCTTCGAGCCGGTGCGCACGACCGCCCTTCATGCATGGCACGAGGAGCGGGGCGCGGTTTTCGAGAACGTCGGCCAGTGGAAGCGGCCACGATACTTTCCCAGGGACGGCGAGTCGATGCACGAGGCCGTCCGGCGCGAGTGCCTGGCTGCGCGCAATGGTGTTGCCATCATGGACGCTTCCACGTTGGGCAAGATCGATATCCAGGGCCCCGACGCGGCGACATTCCTGGACCTCGTCTACACCAACGCGTGGAGAAAGCTCGCGGCCGGCCGCTGCCGCTACGGCATCATGCTGGACGAGAACGGCATGGTGATGGATGACGGCGTGACCACGCGCCTGGCGGAGAATCGTTATCTGATGACCACGACGACGGGAGGCGCGGCTCGAGTGCTCGCGTGGATGGAACGCTGGCTTCAGACCGAGTGGCCGAATCTGAAGGTCTATAACACGTCGGTCACGGACCACTATGCGACGGCCGCTATCGTCGGGCCGCGCAGTCGGGAGGTGCTCAGCGCGGTTTGTAGCGACATCGACCTCTCCGCTGCGGCTTTTCCATTCATGTCCTGTCGCCAGGGCGCGGTGGCGGGCGCGGCGGCGCGCGTGATGCGCATCAGCTTCTCCGGTGAGCTCGCCTATGAAGTGAACGTTCCCGCCAACGAGGCACGCCACGTGTGGGATGCCTTGCTGGCGGCAGGCGCCGCGAATGGAATCACGCCCTATGGCACCGAGGCCATGCACGTCCTGCGTGCCGAGAAGGGCTACATCATTGTCGGCCAGGACACGGACGGCTCCGTCACGCCGGCCGATCTCGGCATGGAGTGGCTGGTTTCGAAGGACAAGGATTTCATCGGGAGGCGCTCGCTCCTGCGCCCGGACACGGCACGGGATGACCGCAAGCAGCTCGTGGGCCTGCTGAGCGAAGATCCGTCGGTCGTGATTCCGGAGGGGTCACAGCTTGTCGATGACGCATCGGCCTCGGCCTCGGCGCCCGTTCCGATGCTGGGTCACGTTACATCCAGCTATGAGAGTCCCGCGCTCGGTCGCTCCATCGCGCTCGCATTGGTGAAGGCCGGCCGGCGCCGCACGGGCGAGATGCTGCTCGCGCCGCTTCGGGACGGCCGCCGGATCCGCGCGCGTATCGTGAGCCCCGTCTTCCTCGATCCCGAAGGCACGCGCCAGAATGCGTGACACGGTACGCAAGGAAAGCCCCCTGATCCGATTGCGCCTCGACGCTTCGGGTGCGGCGACGCCGGGTGATTCGATTCTCGTCGCCCAGGAGCGCCCGTTTCTCGGGCACTTGAACATTCGAGGCGGCAGGGGCGATGCGCGTTTCGCGGCGACCATAGCTCGCGTGCTCGGGATGGCGCTGCCGATCGCGCCGAACACCGTGGTCTGCGATCGCGATCGGGTGGCTTACTGGTTGGGGCCCGACGAATGGCTGCTCGTGACTCCTGCCGGCGGCGACACGGTGATCGCCGATTCGCTGCGGGAAGCGCTTCGCGACGCCTTCTCGGCCGTCACGGAGGTGGGGAGCGGGCAAACCGTGATCGTCCTGCAGGGCAGGTACGTGCGCGAATTGCTCTCCAAGGAATGCCCCCTGGACCTGCTCTCGCCATCGTTCGGGCCCAGTGCTTGCGCGCAGACGCGGCTCGCCAAGGCATCTGTCCTGCTGCGACCCCTGGAAGCCGATGGGATGGAGCTCATCGTCCGGCGAAGTTTTGCGGAGTACGTTTGGGCCTGGCTCTCGGACGCTGGCGCCGAATACGGATTTCGGGCGGGCACGTGACTTTCGACGTTGCCATCGGCGGGCCGCTGGTGTTCGTTGGTGCGCTGCTGGGCGGGTTGGTGAATGGGCTCACGGGCTTCGGGACGGGTATGACGGCCCTGCCGATATGGGTCCAGGTGTTGCCACCTTTGCTCGTCTCTCCGCTCACGATCGCTTGTTCGGTGGCAGGGCAGCTCCAGACGCTTCCGTCCATCTGGCATGCCATCGATTTTCGCCGCCTCCTGCCGTTCGTAGCGGGCGGGGTGCTTGGTGTGCCCGTTGGCGTGAAGCTGCTGCCGCACGTGAACGCGGTGGACTTCAAGTGCGGTATTGGAATCCTGCTGATCGTCAGCTGCACCGTCCTTCTTGCCCACCACTCCCGTGCGGCATGGACGCGGGGCGGAAAGGCGGCGGATTCCGCGGTAGGTCTGGCAGGGGGAATCCTGGGCGGGCTCTCGGGTCTCTCGGGAATATTGCCTACGCTGTGGGCTGAGCTGCGCGGCTGGGAGAAGGATGCGCGCCGCGGGATTTTCCAGGGCTACAACCTGTCGATCCTTCTGTTTGCACTCGTAACGCAAGGTACCGCAGGGCTGCTCACCGCCGAACTCTGGCCTCTGCTCGCGATTGCGCTTCCCGGGACGATCGCGGGCGTCTGGCTCGGGCGACGCATCTATGGGCGACTCGACACCGCCCGATTCGCCAAGACGGTGCTGGTGTTGCTCCTGGTCTCGGGTGTGATCCTCGTGGCGACAAGCCTGCGCTGAACGGTACGGACCGCTTGCATCAGGAATGCATCCCCCACTTGCGGATGGTCTTGCGCTCGAGGACGCGGAAGAACAGGTTCTCCACCAGCAGCCCGATCAGGATCACCGTGAAGAGCCCCGCGAAGACCGCGGGAATGTCGAGGACGTTCTTGTTCTCGTAGATGAACCAGCCCAGGCCGCCCGAGCCCGAAGTGGTCCCGAAGACCAGCTCCGCGGCAATCAACGTGCGCCACGCGAACGCCCAGCCGATCTTCAATCCCGACAGGATGCTGGGAAAGGCCGCCGGGATGAGGATCTTCGCCACGTAGCGCAAGCCCCCGAGCCCGTAGTTGCGGCCCACCATGCGCATGGTGCTCGAGACGCCGAGGAAGCCCGAGTGGGTGGCGAGCGCGATGGGCCACATCACCGCGTGCACGAGCACGAAGACGATGCTGCCGTTGCCCAGGCCGAACCAGATGAGCGCCAGCGGAAGGAGCGCGATCGCCGGCAGCGGATTGAACATCGCCGTGAGGGTCTCCAGCAGGTCGGTGCCGATGCGCGAGGCCATGGCGAGGACGGTCACGAGGAGGGCCAGCACGAGCCCGATCCCGTAGCCCTGGAGGAGCACCTCGATCGAGCGCCAGGACTTGCGCAGCAGCTCGCCGTCGGCGATGCGCTGCGTGAACGCCTGCAGCGTCTCGGTGAACGTCGGCATGATCAGCACGTTGTCCAGGTGCGCTGCGTACGCCTGCCAGAGCGCCGCGAGCACCAGCAACAGGAAGGTCTTGCGGACGAACCCGTTGTCCTTCACGCGCTCCCAGAACGTGAGGGGCTTGCGAACGATCCCGAAGTCGTGCTCGGCGACCTGCTCGCGCACGTACTCGGGGCGGGCGTCGGGCACGCTAGACACGGGCCCTTTCCCTCGGCACGACGTCCGCCGCCATCGGGCTCAGCTTCCCGGCAGGTCGTGCACCTCCGGGAAGAACAGGTCCTTCCACGATCCGGGCTGGTGCTTGATGATGCCCACGTCGAACATGAACTTCGCGTAGGGAAGGACGCGCTCGGGCGCCATGGTGTAGCGCATCTGCGGGTCGTTCATCATGGCGAGCAGCTTCTTCACGTCTTCCTTGCCGCCGCCTTCCTGCGCATAGATCTCAGCCGCGCGCTTCTTGTCGGCGTTGATCGCATCCGTCGCTTCCTTCATGGCGTCCACCACCGCCTTGTAGGTCTTCGGGTTCTCGTCGCGGAATTTCTTCGTGGCCCACACCATGAGGAAGGTGTTGGGCCCGCCCATCACGTCGTAGGAGTTGAGCACCGCGTGGATCTTCGGGTCCTCGAGGGCGCGCTCCTGGAACGGCGGCGAGGCGAACTGGGCGTCGATCTGCCCGGAGCCCGAAAGCAGCGCCCGCAGGCCTTCCGGGTGCGGCAGGTTCACCATCAGGGGATTCAACTTCTTGTAGTTGGCGATGCCGAAATCCTTCGCCACGGCCATCTGCAGGTAGATGGTCTGCACCGAGGAGCCCGCGCCCGCAAGCGAGATGCGGTCCTTGTCGCTGAAGTCCTTGATGGTCTTCACTGCCGGGTTGCTCGTGACCAGGATGCAGGGCATCGAGGAAAGTGCCGCCACGCCGTGCACTTCCATCCCGCCCTTGGTGCGGTCCCAGAGGATGAACGCGGGGCCCGTGCCGCCGGCCGCGAAGTGCAGGCTGCCCGAGAGCAGGGCGTCGTTGGCCGCGGCACCCGCGCCCAAAGTGGCCCAGGTCACCTTCGTATTCCCGAGGCCCGCCTGGGCGAGATGCTTCTCGATCAGCTTGTCGTGCTTCATGACAGTGAGCTGCATGTAGCCGATGCCGTACTGCGACATCATCTTCAGCTCGCTCACCTCGGCCGCGGCCAGGGAACTGCCCCCCAGTGCGATGGCGGCGGCGAAAATCGCCAGAAACTTTGCCCTCTTCATCATCCCCTCCTTATGTAGTGACGCTCCGCACCGTACAACGCGCCCGGAAAAACTGTCAACACTTCTGTGGACAATTTCGTTGACGCTGCCTTCGTCCGCACCGCAGAATGCGGCGGGAACCCCCGCCGGACGAGACGCGAGACGAAGGAGTGGAGATGTCGTGGAAGCCTGAAACCGATGAGATCGCGCGACGGCGCGCCTTCGCCGAGGGCCTGGGCGGCGCGGAGGCGATCGACAAGCACCACGCGCAGGGACGCCTCACGGTGCGCGAGCGCATCGCCGGCTTGTGCGATGCCGCCTCGTTCCAGGAAGTGGGCCGCCTCACGGGCAAGGGGACCTACGTGGACGGCCAGCTCGCCAAGGTGGTGCCCGCGCCCTACGTGATGGGGTTGGCGAAGATCGACGGGCGCGACGTCGCGATCGGCGGCGAGGACTTCACGGTGCGCGGCGGCACGAGCTGGGGCGGCGACCGGCGCAAGGGCGGGCAGGGCGGCTTCGTCGAGGACCTCGCCCACGAATACCGCATTCCCCTCGTGAACCTGATCGACGGCGCGGGCGGCAGCGTGGCTTCCGCGGCGCGGCGCGGCTACACCGTATTTCCGGGAGTCCACGGATTCGAGCGTTCCGTCGAGCTCATGTCGGAAGTGCCGGTGATCTGCGCGGTGATGGGTACGGCCGCCGGCGGTCCCGCGGGCCGCGCGATCCTCGCCCACTGGTCGGTGATGGTGAAGGGCACGAGCCAGGTGTTCGCCGCGGGCCCGCCCGTGGTCGAGCGCTCCCTCGGGCAGAAGATCGACAAGGAGGCGCTGGGCGGGGCGCACGTCGCGGTCGACATGGCCGGAACGATCGACAACGCCGCGGAGAACGAACCGGATTGCTTCGCGATGATCCGCCGGTACCTGAGCTACATGCCGGCCAACGTCTGGGAGCTGCCTCCTACCGTGGCTTCGAGCGACGATCCCCAGCGCCGCGAAGAGGCGCTCCTGTCCATCGTTCCGCGGGAGCGACGCCAGCCCTACAACATGCGCAAGCTGATCGCCCTGGTGGCCGACCGGGATTCCCTCTTCGAGATCCAGCCCACCTTCGGCAAGGCGCTGATCACGATGTTCGCGCGGATGAACGGCAAGGTGGTCGGCATCATCGCCAACAACCCGATGATCAACGGCGGGGCCATGGACGTGAAGGCCGCGCGCAAGCAAACGCACTTCATCCTGCTTTGCGACACGTTCCACATTCCCATCATCTTCCTCGTCGACGTGCCGGGCTTCATGGTGGGACTGCAGGCGGAGCAGGCCGCGACCCTGCGGGAAGGCATGCGCTCGGTCTATACCGCGCTGCAGGCCACCGTGCCGATGTTGACCGTCGTGATCCGCAAGTGCTACGGCATGGCGGGCATGGCGGCCACGGACAAGAACGGCCTGGATTTCAAGGTCGCGTGGCCTTCGGCCGAATGGGGATCGCTGCCGGTGGAAGGCGGCGCCGCGGCGGCATTCCGGCGCGAGATCGAGAGCGCCCCGGACCCGAAGGCGCGGTTGGCCGAGATCGAGGCGGAGCTGCGGTCGGTCGCATCCCCGCTCCTCACCGCCGAGGCTTTCGCGGTGGAGGACGTGATCGACCCGCGGGAGACCCGGCCGCTCATCTGCCGCTTCGTCGACGCGATGCAGGGCCGGCTCGCGACCAGCGTGGGCATCAAGCGGCGCGCAGGCGTGCCTCCCTAGAAGCGCTACAATTTCCCATGGACTGCGGCCACCTGCAATTCGTGAAGACGGACCGCCCGAACAGCACGGGCTGCGAGGAGTGCCTCAAGATGGGCGACACGTGGGTGCACCTGCGCCTATGCCGCACCTGCGGGCACGTCGGCTGCTGCGACGACTCGAAGAACAAGCACGCCACGAAGCACTTCCACGGAACGAAGCATCCGATCATCACCTCCCTCGAGCCGGGGGAGACCTGGAGCTGGTGCTACGTCGACCAGCTGGGGATGGAGCTCGGGCGCTGAGGAGATCGCCATGAAATACCTGTGCCTCGTGTACGGCGAGGAGAAGGCGCTGCAGGAGATGCCCGACGGCGAATGCCTCGACTACGACGAGGCGATCCGGGCGAGCGGCCATTGCGTGGCCTCGGAGGCGCTGCAGCCGGTGGCCACGGCCACCACCGTGCGGGTGCGCGGGGGCAAGGTGTCGGTCACCGACGGTCCCTTCGCCGAGACCAAGGAGCAGCTCGCGGGGTTCTACATGGTCGAGGCGCGGGACCTGGATGAAGCGATCCGCATCGCCTCGAAGATCCCGCCGGCGAGCGTGGGCAGCATCGAGGTGCGGCCGATCCGTCCCATCCGGGAGACCGCGGGCCGCGCTTGACCGCGGCCGCCCACAGCAGCGACATCAAGGCGGTCCTGTGCATCGCGGTGGTGGCGCTGGCGCTCGCCGCGCCGCAGCTCGCGGGCTACTGGAGCGCCGATCCGCTGTACTACGTGGCTTCGGTCGCTTTCGACCAGGCGGCCGCGGCCATGCGCGGCGTGCCGTACATCGATCCCAACAACGGCGCGACCACCCAGGCCCTCGGCCACCTGGCCGCGAGCGATTGGCTGCGGGGCATCGTCCCGTGGTGGAATCCTTACTCCGGCGTCGGGCTGCCGCTCGCGGGCGAATACCAGCCCGCCGCGTTCTTTCCGCTCACGCTGCTGCTCCTCTTGCCGCGCGGAATGGCGTGGATGCAGGTCGCGCTCGAGATCCTCGCCGGGTGGGGCACCTACGCGCTCCTGCGCCGGCTCGGCGTGGGGCGCCTGGCCGCCACGACGGGCGCGCTGCTCTTCGCATTCAACGGCACGCTCGCGTGGTTCCCCCACGCTCCAGCGGGGCCCGTGCCGTTCCTGCCGTGGCTCTTGTACGCGATCGAGCGCGCGCGCGCGCGCGCCG
>JAAOZZ010000047.1 GCA_012274175.1 Betaproteobacteria bacterium | reverse complement strand
GTTCCCGCGGTGACACTCGTCGTGCGCAAGTGCTACGGCATGGCGGGCATGGCGGCGTGCGACAAGGCGGGGATCAACTTCAAGATCGCGTGGCCCAGCGCCGAGATCGGCAACCTGCCGGTGCAGGGCGGGGCGCGCGCGGCTTTCCGGCGCGAGATCGAGGCATCGCCCGATCCGGCGGCCCGGGAAGCCGAGATCGAGGCCGAGCTCGCGGCACTCACCTCGCCTTTCCGCATGGCCGAGGCGTTCGCGGTGGAAGACATCATCGATCCCCGCGAGACGCGCGCCTACCTCTGCACCTTCATCGAGAACGCCTATTCCACCCTGCCGACGAAGCTGGGCCCGAAGCCCCGCTACGGCGTGCGCCCCTGACCGGAGAAATCCCCATGGCCGCGAATCCCCTGCCCCGCATCGATACGTCCCCGCCGACGACGCTCGCGGGCCGCCTGGTGGACAACTGGTATTCCCTCGACGGGAACGCGATTCCCGAGCGCATCTACGCGCGCACCGTGCTATGCATCAAGGACACCGTGGGTGTCGCCCTCGCCGCCCGCACCCTGGGCGTGGGCACGGCGGCATCGCAAGTGGCGCTGGGTTCGGGCGACGCCGAGCGCGCTTCCGTGTGGGGCTCGGGACGGGGCGCCTCCGCCGAGGACGCGGCGTTCGCCAACGGCACCCTCGCCCACGCGCTCGACTTCGACGACACCCACGCCGCGGCCATCATGCATTCCAGCGCCGTGATCGTGCCGGCCGCACTCGCACTCGGAGAAGCGCAGAAGCTTTCGGGCCGCGAGATCGTGGCGGCACTCGTGGTGGGCTACCAGGTGGCCGCGCGCCTGGGCCGCCTCGCGCCGGGCCCGTTCCAGGACAACGGCTTCCAGGCCACGTCCGTGCTCGGCACGTTCGCCGCCACGGCGGTGGCCTCGCGCCTGCTGGGCCTCACGCCCGAGGAGGCGGTCAACGCGCTCGGCATCGCGGGCAGCATGGCCTCGGGGCTCATGGCGTACCTTTCCGACGGCAGCGACGTGAAGCAGATGCATCCGGGCTGGGCCGCGCTCTCGGGCATTCGCGCCGCGCGCATGGCCCGGGCGGGATTCCGGGGACCCAGCGCCGTGTTCGAGTACAAGCTGGGCGTGTTCCGCTCGTTCGCCCGCGTGGACATCTCCGGAACCTGGCAAAGCTCAGGCGGCGCCGATTGGGAAGTCGAGCACATGGCGCCGAAACCCTATCCCGCGTGCCTGTGCGTGCATGCACCGGTGCAAGCGATCCTGCAATTGCGCGCCGCCGGAAAGATCTCGCCCGGCAACCTGGGCGACATCGTGAACATCCATTGCGACGCGCCGAGCTGGTACATCGGCCTGGTGTTCGAGCCCGCGGCCGCCAAGGCGGTCCCGCGCACGCCCTACGAGGCGCGCTTCAGCGCGCCCTGGACCATGGCCCGCGCCCTCATCGACGGCGGCATCGACGTGTGGAGCTTCACGCCCGAGAAGCTCGCGGACCCCGCCGTCCTGGCGCTCTGCGCCCGCACCACGTACAAGGCCGAGGAGCTGGCGGAGTTTCCCACGGCGTTTCCCGCGCGCGTCACCGTGACCCTGCGCTCGGGTGCGAAGCACGTGGCCTATGTCGCCCACAACCTCGGCACGCCCGGCAATCCCATGAGCGCCGGGGACATCGACCGCAAGTTCCTCGCCTGCGCGACGCCGGGAATCGGCGCCGCACGGGCCGGGGAGATTTCCGGCCTCATCGATTCCATCACCAGAGACGACGGAGCCGCGCGCCTGTTCCAGAGCCTGCGATCGCTCGAAGTCGCGGACAAGCCTTAGACAGTCCCTGAACGCCAACAGCCACAAACTCCAGGAGGAGTCATGCGCATGCCCAAGCAATTCCGCACATTGGTCGCAGGCCTCGGATTGGCCGCCTGCATCTCGCTGCCCGCGCTCGCGGAGACGGTCCAGGTCGCCGAGGGCCTTTCCGTCGAGACCCACCCGAAGGTCACCGGGACCTACAACTTCGCCCACGGATTCGGACTCATCTACGGCCCGATGCCCGTGGCGCGCCAGCTCGGCATCGTGGAGAAGATGTTCCCCAACGCCAAGATCATCTGGCAGAACATCTTCACCACCGCGCAGCAGCGCGACGCGATGCTCGCGGGCCGACTCGATTTCGGCTCCTGCACGCCCGGCCCGTACCTGCAGTCGTGGGACAAGGGCGTGGACTGGAAGTGGGTGCAGACGACCTCGGGCTTCGACGGCTACCTGATGGTGCGCCCGGACGGGCCCAAGAGCGTGCTCGACTTCCTCGGCACGACGAAGAAGCTCTCCCCCGGCCCGAACACCGCCCAGTACTTCACCGTGCAGGAGATCCTCAAGCGCGCGGGCAAGGATCCCAAGGCCCTCGACCGCAACTGGGTGAACCTCCCCCACCCCGACGCGATGCAGGCGCTCATCGCGGGGCAGTTGGACGGCCACT
The DNA here is from genome assembly GCA_012274175.1 of Betaproteobacteria bacterium. GTDB lineage: Bacteria > Pseudomonadota > Gammaproteobacteria > Burkholderiales > Usitatibacteraceae > Usitatibacter. The sequence continues at coordinate 14,957 of JAAOZZ010000047.1, read as the reverse complement.
TCGCCACCTCCGACTTCGCCTTGCGCCTCGAGGAGCAGGGCATGAAGAAGATTGCGAGCTTCAAGGACACCTGGGGCGCGCTCTACGGCGTGGGCGCCTGCGCGCTCACGAAGACCGTGAAGGAGCATCCGGAGCTCACCCGGGGCTACGCGGACGCGCTCAAGATGGTCGTGGCGTGGATGAAGGCCCATCCGGAGAAGGCGGCCGAGATGATGGCCAAATCCACGGGCAACAAGGTCTCGGCGGCGGAGTTCGTGAAGTACCTCAAGTCGTCCACCTACGACAGCTACACGACCGACGCCGACCTGAAGACCCAGGCTGAAGCGATGCATTCCTTCGGCGCGCTGAAGCACCTTCCCAAGGGGCCCGAGGATTTCTACGCCTACCCCGCGGAAGCCGGAGCGAAATGGTAGCGGTGCCGTCCCGCGTGCAGTCCGACCCGCGCTCCGACCTGGTCGAGATCGACCGCGTCTCCATCGCCTTCCCGCGCTCGCGGGGGCGCGGGACGGTGGTCGCGGTGCAGGACGTGTCGGTGTCCATCCGGCGCGGCGAGAAGTTCGTGATCCTGGGGCCCTCGGGCTGCGGGAAATCGACGCTGCTCACCGCGATCGGCGGCTTCATTCCCGTGACTTCCGGCGAGATCCGGGTCCACGGGAAGCCCGTGAAGGCGCCCACCATGAACCGGGTGCTGGTGTTCCAGGATTTCGGCCAGCTCCTGCCGTGGCGCACCGTGCTGGGCAATATCGAGTGGGCGGTGGCGCGGCGCTGGCCGCGCTACAGCTCGGCCGAATGCAAGGCCCGCTCGATGCAGTACGTGGAGCTGGTGGGCCTCGGTCCCCAGGCCGAGCAGTACCCCAACACGCTTTCGGGCGGACAGAAGCAGCGCTGCGCGATCGCGCGCGCCTTCGCCGTGGAGCCGGAGATCCTGCTGATGGACGAGCCTTTCGGCGCCCTGGACGCGATCAACCGCGAGCGCATGCAGTTCGAGCTGAACCGCGTCTGGGCCGCCGAGTCCGAGCGCGTCACCATCGCCTTCGTGACCCACGACGTGAACGAGGCGGTGCACCTCGGCCACCGCGTGATGGTGATGAGCCGCGGACCGGGAAGGCTGCGCGCCCTGGTGGACAACCCCAGCGTCGGCCGTCCTCCCCACGACGGGGCGGCGCTCAAGCTCGTGGACGAGCTGCGCGAGCTCCTCAAGGATCCCTCCTGATGACTTCCATCGACATCCCCGAGGCGCCGTCCCGGCGCAGCGCGCTGCTGGGCCAGCTCCTCGGCGCGGGAGCGCTGAAGAAGGCGATCGTGCTGGTCCTGCTCTGTGTCGCGTGGGAAGCGACGGTCCGGCTGCTGCACGTGAACAAGCTGCTCTTCCCGCCGCTCTCCGACGTGGCGGTGCGCCTCGCGCGCGGCCTGGGGCTGGGCGCCGGCGCGAGCGGCGAGCTCTGGGGCTACATCTGGGAGACGCTGTCGGTGATCCTGCAATCCTTCGCCATCAGCATCGTGATCGCCATCGTGGTGACGGGGCTCGCGGTGAGCAACCGCTGGATGCGCGAGGTGCTGAGCGTGATGACGGGCATCTTCCAGCCGCTGCCTTCCATCGCCCTGCTGCCCATGGCGATCCTCTGGTTCGGGTTCTCGCGCGATTCCCTGGTCTTCGTGGTGGTGATGGCCATGACCTGGCCCATCGCGTCCTCGCTCACCGTCGGATTCGCCACGATCTCGCCCACGCTCCTGAGGCTCGGCCGCAACTACGAGCTGGGCCGCTTCTCGATGATGACCCAGATCCTGCTGCCGGCCGCGCTTCCCATGATGATCTCCGGGTTGCGCGTGGGCTGGGGCTTCGGCTGGCGCACGGTCGTGGCCGCGGAGCTCGTGTTCGGGGCGACCGGCTCGGGAGGCGGCATCGGCTGGTACATCAACAACAGCCGCCTCTTCATGAACATCAGCGACGGCTTCGCGGGGATCCTGCTGGTGATCATCGTGGGGCTCCTCACCGAGAGCCTCTTCCGCCTGATCCAGTACTTCACCACCCACAAATGGGGCACTGAGTCCTTCTAGCGGATGGCACCGGGCCCCGCAGCGGTGGTGAAGCGGGCGGCGGCCGCCGCGCTGGTGGCGATGTGGATCTGCCAGGAGGCGGCACTCCTCACCGGGTGGGAGGGCGCGGCGTTCGCGGGCGTGGCCGCCTTCAGCCTGTACTTTTTGGTGGCGCTCACGGGCGCGCGATCCTCCCAGCGCGGGGTCATCGCGGCGGTTTCGTGTGCCGCGATCGGGATCACGCTCCACTACCATGTGTCCCACGCGTTCCTCTCCGGAATCGAATCGGCGGTGCTCTTCGCCGCCTTCCTCGCCACGATGCAGATGCTGCGCGTGGCCCTCGAGGCGAGCCCCCTGGTCGGTGCAATGCGCACGCAGTTCGCCGGGCTCTCCACCGCACAGCAGCACGACTCCACGCTGCTGCGCGCGCACCTCCTTTCGTCGGTCCTCGGTGCGGGAGGGCTCGCGGTGATGGCCCCGCTGCTGGCACCCGACGAGCCGCGGGAGGTGCGCCGGGCCTTCGCCCAGAGCGCGCTCCAGGGCATGAGCCTGAGCGTGCTGTGGTCCCCGTTCTTCGTCGCCATGGCGGTGTGCACGCGGTTCGTGCGCGACGTGGGGCTGGGCGCGGCGATCCTCGAGGGTGTGGGCATGGCGCTCCTGGGACTCGGCCTCTCCCACTTCCTCCACGGCGCCCGCAGCGGCCCCTCGCCGCTCTCGACGCTGCGCAGGACGCTCGCCGAAGTCGCGGTGCTCGCGGCCGCGATCATCCTCGCCAACCGGATCTGGGGGCTTTCGAGCCTCGAGGCGGTCGTGCTCGGCATTCCGCCCGTCGCCCTGTGGACAGCGCGCCGCCAGGTCGCGGACGGGCCGTCGAAGCTGGCGCGGCTCTGGTTCGTGTCCCTCGAATCCATCGCGGTGGAGGCGCTCGTCGTGGGCGCGGCCCTGGTCCTGGGCGAAGTGTTCAACGAGCTCCTCGTGCGCGGGATCGTCTCCATTCCCCACGGCGCGGACGCCTGGCCGATCCTCGCCCTGATCTCGCTTCCTCCGCTGCTGATGCTGGGATCGTCGCTGCTGGGGCTGCACCCGATCGTCTCGGCGAGCTGCCTGCTGCCGCTGCTCACCTCCATCGCGAAGCTTCACGGCAGCGTCGTCATCGGCAGCGTCCTGCTGGGCTGGATGCTGTGCGTGGCGCTTTCCAGCTTCGTGGTGCCGGTCATGTACGCGGCCACGGTCTTCGGCGTGAGCCAGAGGGAGCTCGTGCTGGGACGCAACCTGCGCTTCTGCGCCTTCTTCGCCCCGCTCGCCGTGCTCTATCTCTGGGCGCTCAATCCGCTGCTGCCGATGGCCTCCTGAACGGCCGCGACCTCTGCATACTGGGCGCGACCATGGAAAGCCGCCCCTACCCCCTCGAGCCGCTCTTCGGCCGCGTGCTCTCGCCCTTCGAGCAGTTCCTGCGCCGCACGACGGCGGGCGGCATTGTGTTGATCGCCACTACCATCGTCGCGCTGGCATTGGCCGCGATCGTGGGGCAGGATGCGATCCACCATTTCTGGGAGCGCAAGCTCACGCTCTCGGCGGGCGAAGGCTTCACCCTCTCGCTCACCTGGCACGAGTGGGTGAACGACGCGCTGATGGCGCTCTTCTTCCTGGTCGTGGGCCTCGAGTTGAAGCGCGAGATCCTGGTGGGAGAGCTCTCTTCCCTGCGCAACGCCGCGCTGCCGGTGGTGGCCGCGATCGGCGGGATGGTCGTCCCGGCGCTGCTCTACACGGCATTCAATGCCGGCACGCCGGCCGCACGCGGCTGGGGCGTGCCGATGGCCACCGACATCGCATTCGCCGTGGGCGTCCTGGTCCTGCTCGGCAGGCGCATACCGCGCAACCTCGTCATTTTCCTCACCGCGCTCGCGATCGCCGACGACCTGGGCGCGGTCCTGGTGATCGCGGTGTTCTACACGAGCAGCATCGATGCGCGCGCGTTCGGCGCCGCGACGGTCGCGTTCATCGTCCTGCTGGTGATGAATCGCGGCGGGGTCCGCAATCCGCTTCCCTACGTCCTGGGGGGCGCGGTCCTGTGGTATGCCGTGCTGCTCTCGGGCATCCACGCCACCCTGGCGGGCATCCTCCTCGCCGTCGTGATCCCCGCGCGGCCCGCCCGCACTCCGGCGCAATTCGACCGGCGCATCGAGGAGCTCCACGGGGCGCTGCGCGCCGACCGCGACGACGCGGCCACCGTGGACGACCCGCTGCGCAACGACGACATGGCCGCGATCGCCGAAGCCGTGGAGCGATCGGCCGCCGCCGTGCAAAGCCCGCTGCAGCGCATGGAGCACGCCCTCACGCCCTGGGTCACCTTCCTGGTCATCCCGATCTTCGCGATGGCCAACGCGGGGATCGACCTGGGCCACATCCGCTGGAGCGAAGCGCTGGCGAGCGGCGTGACCCTCGGCGTGATGGCGGGCCTCGTGTTGGGCAAGTTCTCCGGGATCGCCATCTTCAGCGCGCTCGCGGTGCGTTTCGGCTTCGCGCGGCTGCCCTCGGGCGTGGGCTGGAAGCACCTGCTGGGAGCCGCGTGGCTCGCCGGCATCGGGTTCACGATGTCGCTCTTCATCGCGCAGCTCGCGTTCGGCGATCCGGCGATGATCGAGCAGGCGAAGCTGGGAATCCTGCTGGGCTCGGCCTCCTCCGCGTTGGCGGGGGCCGCGTGGCTCTTCGTCGCGGGCCCGCTCCACGATCGCGGCGGCGAGCCGCTTTCGGAATAGTCCCGAGTCTCGACGCCCCTGGCCTACGGCCCTTGCAGCATCTTCTCGAGGATGGCGCGCTTGGCCTCACAGCGCTCCTCGCTCCAGCAGGGTCCGTACACCTTGACCGCTCGTCCCTCGTGGAGCAGCCGGATCTCGAACGGCCTTCCCATCCGCACCGTGTGGACGTAGTTCGCGAAGCTCTCGGCGAAGTCGTCGCCGGGATGGGTCGCCGCGTACAGCGTGGGAAAATTGGTGCGTTCCAGGTGCCCATAGGTGGCCGCCATCTCGCGCCCGTCGAGCTTCGGGCCGAAGTAATACACGACGCGCGAGCGCTCGGGAAATTGCCCATCGAACCGGCTCACGTAGCGCCCCTCGGAAGACACTTTCCACGACAGCTCGAAGAACGGAAAGGCGCCGGTCGGGCCGACCTGCGACGGCGGGATGCTCCAGCTTGGGTGGAAATGCTCTCCCACGGAGAGCACATGTCCGAACTCGTGCAGGAGGATGTACTGGATCGCGTGCATGCGGTCGTCGCGGGCGCCGGTTTCGATCGTCGCATCCAGGCGATCGGCGCCATCGTCCCGGAACGGCGAGCGCTCCTTCCACGTGGCCCACTCGTTCGCCTTGCGCCGCGCGAGCACCGAGGGGTCGAGCACAATGAAGGCGCCCCCCGGCCGGCCACGCTCGTCGTACACCCAGTCGGTGAAGCCGGTACCGCCCAGGTCCTCGACGAAGCGGATCCCGAGGAGCTTTCTTTCCAGCAGGCGCTGCACTTCGGCCGGCATCTCCGCGATGGCGGATCGCACGTCCGCCACGAGCCCCGGCGAGGGCGAAGCGGGCCGGGGGCGCGTCGGGATGGCCTGCGCGATGGTATCCAGGGTGAGGAAATCCACCAGCTCGGGCGATTCGATCACGACGCGCTCGGCCAGGGGATGGGCGAGCGCATCCTTCCAGAACGCGAGGGTCTTCACGGGATGCACGCGCATCAGGCTCAACGCGCATTCCGGCTGCGCGCGATCGCACGCCGGAGCGTCCTTCGCGGCCAATGCGTGAGGCGAAGCGCCGGCCAGCAAAGCCGGCAGAAGCATTGCGCCAAGCCGCCCGAGATTCATGTGCGCACCCCCCCTTCGCGGCATTATCGCCAATATCCCCATGACATAATCGGGATCGTCGCAACGCGGGAGAAGCCTGTCGTGAAGCTTTCCTTGCTCTTCCCCACACTGCTCGCCGTCGTGGCCCCGTGGGCCCTGCCCGGCTGCGCGAGCTCCGTCTCCCAGAAGGACGCGTCGGCGCGCGAGTGGGAGCACGCCCAGTGCCTGCAGATCATCGACGACAAGGAACGCAAGCGCTGCCTCGAGCGCGTGGACTCGGAGTACGGGACGGCGCGCTGAGCTTTACGCCGCGTGGAACTGCAGCGCGGCGAGGTTGGCGTAGATGCCGCCTTGCGCCACGAGCGCCCCGTGCGTGCCGGTCTCCACGATGCGCCCCTCGTCCAGCACGATGATGCGGTCGGCGCGCTGCACCGTCGCCAGCCGATGGGCGATCACGAGCGTGGTGCGCCCGGCCATGGCCGCCTCCAGCGCGCCCTGCACGAGGCGCTCCGATTCCGCGTCGAGCGCGCTCGTCGCCTCGTCCAGCAGCAGCAGCGGCGGATTCTTCAGTAGCGCCCGCGCGATGGCGATCCGCTGCCGCTGCCCGCCCGAAAGCCGCACGCCCCGCTCGCCCAGGAATGACCGGTAGCCCTCGGGCAGCTTCTCGATGAACTCGTGGGCCGCGGCCATCTTCGCGACGGCGACGATCTCCTCGTCGGTGGCGTTCGCGCGCCCGTAGCGGATGTTCTCCATCGCGCTCGCGGCGAAGATCACGGTGTCCTGGGGCACGATCCCGATCGCGTCGCGCAGGGCGTCGAGGTCGAGGGAGCGGACCTCGACGCCGTCCAGGGCAATCGTTCCCGACTGCGGATCGTAGAAGCGCAGCAGCAGCTGGAAGAGCGTGGTCTTGCCCGCGCCGGACGGTCCCACGACCGCGACGGTCTCTCCCGGCTCGACCGCGAGCGAGACCTGGAAGAGCGACGGCGCCAGGGGCCGCGACGGATAGTGGAAGGTGACGTCACGCAGCTCCAGCGCCGCGCCGCTCTTCGTTCGCGGCGGCAGGGCGACCGGGTGCTCGGGGGACTGGATCGGCGAGCGCACCGACATCAGCTCCATCAGCCGCTCCGTGGCGCCCGCGGCGCGCTGCGCCTCGCCCAGCACTTCCGAGAGCGCTCCCACGGCTCCGGCCACGAACACCGAGTAGAGGATGAACTGCCCCAGCTCGCCGCCGGTCATGGTGCCCTGAATCACCGCGTGTGCCCCCAGCCACAGCACGAACACGATCGAGCCGAACACGAGGAGGATCGCGACGAGCGTGAGGAGCGCGCGGGCCCGGATGCGGCGCACCGCAGTCCCGAAGGCACTCTCCACGGACACCGCGAAGCGCTCGGCCTCGATGCGCTCGTGGGTGAAGGCCTGCACCGTCGGCATCGCGTTCAGGATCTCGCCCGCCATGGCGGAGGCGTCGGCCACGCGGTCCTGGGAGGCGCGGGAGAGCTTGCGCACGCGCCGGCCGAACATGATGATCGGCAGCACGACCGCGGCCAGCAGCACGATGATGATCGCCGAGAGCTTGACGCTCGTCACGAACATCATGGCGAGGCCGCCAGCGAAGAGCAGCACGTTCCGGAGCGCCATGGAGATGCTGGTGCCCACCACCGCCTGGATCAGCGTGGTGTCCGTGGTCAGGCGCGAGAGCACCTCGCCGCTGCGGGTGATCTCGAAGAACTGCGGGCTTTGGGTGACGACGTGCTTGTACACGGCGTTGCGGATATCGGCCGTGACGCGCTCGCCCAGCCACGACACCGTGTAGAAGCGCGCGGCCGTGGCGACACCCAGCACGCACGCGACCGCGAAGAGCGCGAGGAAGTAGAGGTCGACGTGCTCGATGCTCTTCGAGCCCGCCGCTCCGAACCCCAGGTCGATCATCTGCTTGAAGGCGTAGGGGATCGCGAGCGTGGCCCCCGCGGCGACCACGAGGGCCACGCCCGCCATCGCGAACTGGCGCTTGTAGGGCGCGAGGAAGGGCAACAGCCCCTTGAGGGTGGCGAGGCTGCTCTTTCGCGATTCCTGGGCGGGGGCGTCCGGTGCGGCGACGCTCATCGGGGAATGGTGGCGGGCACCAGGATGCCGCGATCGACCTTGCGGATGTCGGTGTGGCCGCAGAACGCCATCGTGAGGTCCAGCTCCCGGGCGATGAGCTCGAGGCATTGGGTCACGCCCGCCTCGCCATGGGCGCCCAGGCCGTAGACGAACGCGCGGCCGATCATCGTGCCTTTCGCGCCCAGGGCCACGGCCTTCAGCACGTCCTGGCCGGAGCGGATGCCGCCGTCCATCCACACCTCGATGCCGGAGCCCACCGCGTCCACGATCGCCGTCAGCGCCGCGATCGACGAGGGCGCGCCGTCCAGCTGGCGGCCGCCGTGGTTGGAGACGATGAGCGCGTCGGCGCCGCTCTCCCGCGCGAGCTTCGCGTCCTCGACGTCGAGGATCCCCTTGAGGACGAGCTTCCCGCCCCAGCGCTTCTTGATCCACTCCACGTCGCCCCAGTTCAGGCGCGGATCGAACTGGCCGGTCGTCCACTCGGAGAGCGACGACATGTTCTCCACGCCCGTCGCATGTCCCACGATGTTGCCGAACGTGCGGCGCGAAGTCCCCAGCATGCCCAGGCCCCAGCGCGGCTTGGTCGCCAGGTTGAGGAGGTTGGCGAGCGTGGGCTTGGGCGGCGCGGACAACCCGTTCTTGATGTCGCGGTGGCGCTGGCCCAGGATCTGCAGGTCCAGCGTCAGCACGAGGGCCGAGCACTTCGCCGCCTTGGCGCGGTCGATGAGGCGCTCGATGAAGCCCCGGTCGCGCATCACGTAGAGCTGGAACCAGAAGGGCTTCGAGGTGTTCGCGGCCACGTCCTCGATCGAGCAGATGCTCATGGTGGAGAGCGTGAACGGGACGCCGAACTTCTCCGCCGCCCGCGCGGCGAGGATCTCGCCGTCGGCGTGCATCATCCCGCACAGGCCGATGGGGGCGAGCGCCACGGGCATCGCCACGTCCTGGCCGATCATCCGGGTCGCGATGGTGCGGTTCTCCAGGTTCACGGCCACGCGCTGGCGCAGCTTGATGCGCTGGAGCTCGTTCGTGTTCGCGTGCAGCGTGCCCTCGGTCCAGGAGCCCGACTCGAGGTAGTCGAGGAACATCCGCGGCACCCGCCGCGTGGCGACGGCCCGCAGGTCCTCGATGCAGGTGATGACGCTCATTGCGCCCTCGCTTTCGCCGCGCGCGCGAGCACTTCCTTGGCGATCAGGTTGCGCTGGACCTGCGCCGTGCCGCCGCCGATGGTGAACATGCGCGCATCGCGCACCATGCGCTCGATCGGCAGGTCGCACGAGTATCCGGCCGCGCCGAATATCTGGAGCGCCTGGTTGGTGACCTGGATCGCCATTTCCGCGGCATGGACCTTCGCGGCGGCGGCGTCGAGCTTGTCGGGAAATCCGTTGGTGCCGCTCACGGCGGCGCGGTACACGAGCAGGCGCGCGCACTCCAGCTGGATGTGCATGTCGGCGAGCATCCACTGCAGGCCCTGGAATTCCGCGATCGGCTTGCCGAACTGCTTGCGATCCAGGGCGCGCAGCGCGGCCAGGTCGAACGCACCCTGGGCGATGCCCAGCGCCACCGACGCCGCGCCGATGCGCTGCAGGTTGTAGCAGCGCATGAGCTTGCGGAATCCGTCGCCGGGGCCGGCGAGGAGGTTCCCGGCGGGCACGCGGCAATTCACGAACGACACGTCGCCTTCCGGCATTCCGCGCAAGCCCATCATCATCGGGATGCGCGGCACGGTGAGGCCCGGCGTGTCCGCTTCCACCAGCAGCGCTCCGATGCCCTCGGCGCCGGGCTTGCCGTCGAAGCGCGCGAACACGAGGTAACGTTTCGAGACGCCCGCGCCGGTGATCCAGCACTTCTTCCCGTTGAGGACGTACGCATCGCCGTCGCGCGTGGCGCTCGTGGTCATCCACGTGGCCGCCGACCCGGCTTCCGGCTCCGTGATCGCGATCACCGGCTTGTCGCCCTGGCCGATGGGCGGCAGGAAGCGGCGCTTCTGTTCCTCGGTGCCGTACTCCACGATCGCCTTCTGCACCGCCGTGTTGGCGTCCACGACGATGCGCGCCACCACGCCGCCCACCTTCGCGATTTCCTCCGACACGAGGATCGCGTCGATCAGCGGCCTGCCGCCGCCGCCGTATTGCTTCGGGATCGTGAGGGACATGAAGCCTTCGTCCGCGAGGATGCGCACCACGTCCCACGGGTATTCGTTCGTGCGGTCCATCTCCTGCAGGCGGGGTGCCACGACCTTGCGCGCGAAGGCCCGTGCGCGCTCCTGGAGGCGCGTCTGGTCGTCGCTCGGGGAAAACGAAAACATGGGCTCTGTCCTTGGCAGGGGGGCGTGAACGGCGTTCAAGCGGACGAGTATAGCGCCGGCGGATTTCAGGCCTTGGGGCGTGCCGTCCCGCTTCCCGACAGGTGCGCCAGCCGCAGCCCCCGAGCCGAATCCGCGATGAGCTGCGCGAGGCGGCGCTCGCGGGTTTCCTCGCGCTTGGCGCTCATCACCCAGAAGGCGGCGATGCGGCGGTAGCCCGGCGGCTGCGCCTCGAAGTACTTCCAGGCCTTCTTGCGCGCGCGGAAGCGCTTGTCGAGCTCCACGGCAAGGCCGACGTGCCGATTCTCGAACGAGTAGAGCCCTGCTCGCGCGCGGTCGCGGCCCTCGAAGGCTTCGAGCCCGGGCTTCGCCATGCGGCCCGCCCGCTTCAACGCTTCCGCCTTGCGGATGTTCACCGCGCTCCAGATGCTGCGGGGCTTGCGCGGGGTGAAGCGCTGCACGAACGCGTGCTCGTCCCGGCGTTTCTTCAATCCGTCGATCCAGCCGAAGCACAGCGCCTCTTCCACCGCCTCCAGGTAGGTGAGGCCTTCGCGTCCGGTGTGGGCCTTCCAGAAGCCGATCCAAAGGACCGCTTCCTTGCCGTGGTTCGCTTCGAGCCAGGCGCGAAACGCGGCCACCGAGGCGAAGAACCGGGGATCTTCCATCGCCCTAGCGAGCGGCCTCGACGATCGCCTCCGAGGTCGCGCGCAGGATCTCCTCGGACATCGCCGGGTCGTCCACGGCCCGCGCCAGCACGAGCGCGCCCACCATGCTCGAGTACGCAGCGAGGGCCATGCGGCGCCTGGCGGCAGCACTCCTGCCGGGAACGATCCGCGCGAGCGCATCCACCAGGCCGCGCAGGCCTTCGCCCATCGCGTGGCGAACGGGCCGCGACTGGCGCGACGCATCGCCTGCGAGCGACGCCAGGGCGCAGCCCGTTCCCGGATCGTCGCGATGCCGCGTCGAAAGATAGGACTTCACGAGGATCGGCAGCGCGCCTTCGCCCGCCCGCGCGAAGACGCCTTCCCATTTCGCGACGGAGCCGGCGAGCGCGCGCTCGCAGGTCTCCGCCATGAGCGCAACCTTCGAGGGGAAGTGGCCGTAGAAGCCGCCGTGGGTGAGTCCGGCTTCGCCCATGAGCTCCGCCACCCCCACGCCGTCGAAGCCCCGCTCGCGAAAGAGCCTGGACGCCGCCTCGACGATGCGCTCGCGGCTCGCCGCGGCCTGCTCCCGGGTGGCTCTCATCGGAAAAGTCCTTGACACGTTATATGACGGTCATCATATCATCGCCCATGACCCCGGCAAACCTTTCCGCCCACCGCGGCGCGTGGATCATCACCTTCGCCGCCGCGGCGATCCTCATGGTGACCATGGGGGCGCGGCAATCCCTCGGGCTCTTCGTCTCGCCGCTCAACACTTCCACCGGCCTGGGGGTGGTCGCCATCAGCTTTGCGCTCGCCGTGGGCCAGTTCATGTGGGGCGCGATCCAGCCCGTGGCCGGCGCGGTGGCGGATCGCTACGGCCCGGGGCGCGTGCTCGCCGCGGGACTCGTGGTGCTCGCCATCGGCACGGCGCTCACGCCTTTCATGCATTCGGGCCTCGGGCTCGTGGTCTCCCTGGGCCTCTTGTCCGCGATCGGCTCCGGGGCGGGCAGCTTCTCGGTGCTGATCGGAGCCTCGTCCCGGCGCCTACCCGCCGCTTCGAGGGGCAAGGCCGCGGGCATCATCAATGCCGGGGGCTCGTTCGGCCAGTTCGTCTTCGCTCCCGTGGCGCAGCGCCTGATCCAGGCGCTGGGATGGATGGGCGCGCTCTGGGCCCTGGCCGCGGTCACGCTCGCGGCACTCCCCCTCGTGCGCGTGGTGAGCCCGAAGGAACCGGCGAAGGCGAAGCCCCATCCGGACGAAGCGAGGCTCTGGCCCACGGTGCGCGGCGCCGTGAAGGACCGCAGCTACATCCTCCTCAACCTGGGCTTCTTCACGTGCGGTTTCCATATCGCGTTCCTCGTGACGCACCTGCCGCAGGAAGTGAACCTCTGCGGCCTGCCGCCCACGGTCGCGAGCTGGTCGCTCGCCATCATCGGGCTCGCCAACATCGCGGGCAGCCTCCTCGCGGGCTCCTCCACCTCGCGCTTCCGCAGCAAGAACATCCTCGCCGTCATGTACGGCTCGCGCGCGGTGCTGATCGGCTGGTACCTCGCCGCCCCGAAGACGCAATGGACGTTCTACGCATTCGCCATAGGGCTCGGGCTCACGTGGCTCGCGACCGTTCCTCCCACCGCCACCATCGTGGGCAAGCTCTTCGGCATCCGCTATCTCGCGACACTCTTCGGGCTCACGCTGCTGTCCCACCAGATCGGCGGATTCCTCGGCGCGTACCTGGGCGGGATCGCGCTCGCCCGCACCGGCAACTACCAGTGGATGTGGTACGCGGACATGGCGCTCGCCGCGGCCGCCGCACTCGTGAACCTGCCCATCCGCGAGGCCCCGATCCAGGCCGCGCCCGCGGCAGCCTGAATCCCGCGCCGGTCCATCACGCCGAGAGCGTGACCCACGTAGGGGCGTGATCGCTCGCCTTGGGCAGGCCGCGCACCCACTTGTCCACGCCCGCGTCGACCAGGCGCTTGCCCAGCTTCCCGTCGAGCAGCAGGTGGTCGATGCGAAGACCCGAGTTGCGCTCCCAATGCTGGCGGAAGTAGTCCCAGAACGTGTAGATGCGCTCCTCGGGATGGCGCGCCCGCAGCGCGTCGACCCAGCCCTGGGCGAGGAGGCGGCCATAGCGCTCGCGGCTCTCCGGCTGCAGCAGCGCGTCCTTGCGCCACGATTTCGGGTCGTAGATGTCGAAGTCGGTGGGCACGACGTTGAAGTCGCCCGCGAGCACGACCGCCTCGCCGCTCCCGTGCAGCGCCTTGCCGTGCTCGATCAACCGATCGAACCATGCGAGCTTGTAGTCGAACTTGGGGCCGGGCTGCGGATTGCCGTTGGGAAGATAAAGGCAGCCGACGACGAGCCCGTGAGCCGCGGCCTCGAGATAGCGGCTCTGGTCGTCGGCGGAGTTGCCCGGAAGGCCGCGGCGCTTCTCGACCGGGTCCGCGCCGCGCGCAAGAATCGCAACTCCGTTCCACGAGCGCTGTCCGTGCCAGAGGGCGCCGTAGCCCGCCGCGCGGATCTCGGCGATGGGGAAGCTCTCGTCGGCTGCCTTCAACTCCTGCAGGCACGCGACATCCGGCGACTCCTTCGCCAGCCACTCGAGCAGGTGCGGCAAGCGCGAGCGGATCCCGTTCACGTTGTAGGTGGCGACCTTGATGGTTTTCATGGCGCGGGAATCTTTCGGGTCACGAAGTATGCCGGATGACGTTACACTCGCGCCGATGGTTCCCGTCATTTCCATCTCGGGCCTCGGCAAGACCTACGCCTCGGGCCTGCAGGCGCTGAAGAGCGTCGACCTGGAGATCCGCAAGGGCGAGATCTTCGCGCTGCTGGGCCCCAACGGCGCCGGCAAGACCACGCTCATCAGCATCGTCTGCGGGATCGTCACGCCCACGTCCGGCACGGTGCGGGTGGGCGGGCACGACATCCTGCGGGACTACCGCATCACGCGCTCGATGATCGGCCTCGTTCCCCAGGAGCTGCACACCGACATGTTCGAGACGGTGTGGAGCACGGTCGCCTTCAGCCGCGGGCTCTTCGGTCGCGCCCCCAACCCTGCGCACCTGGAGAAGGTGCTGCGCGACCTGTCGCTGTGGGACAAGCGCGCCGACAAGATCATGACGCTGTCGGGCGGCATGAAGCGTCGGGTGCTGATCGCCAAGGCCCTCGCCCACGAACCCGAGGTCCTCTTCCTCGACGAGCCCACGGCGGGCGTGGATGTGGAGCTGCGGCGCGACATGTGGGCGCTGGTGCGCCGGCTGCGCGACGGCGGCGTGACCATCATCCTCACCACCCACTACATCGACGAAGCCGAGGAGATGGCCGATCGCATCGGCGTGGTGAACAAGGGCGAGCTCATCGTGGTGGAGGAGAAGGCGGTGCTGATGAGGAAGCTCGGCAAGAAGCTCCTGACGCTCAACCTGCTCGAGCCGCTCGCGGCGATTCCCCCGGGGCTCGCCGACTGGCGGCTCGCGTTGAAGGCGAACGGGGCCGAGCTCGAGTACACCTTCGACGTCCACGAGGAGCGCACGGGCGTATCGGAGCTGCTGCGCCGCCTGGACGAGCTGGGCATCGTCTTCAAGGACCTGCATACGCGGGAAAGCTCGCTGGAGGACATCTTCGTGAGCCTGGTGAGCGACCGCCCATGAACCGCCACGGCATGCTCGCGATCTACGGCTTCGAGATGGCGCGCTTCCGGCGCACGCTCTGGCAGAGCCTGGTCACTCCCGTCATCACCACCTCGCTCTACTTCGTGGTGTTCGGCGCGGCCATCGGCAAGCGCATGAGCGAGGTGGGCGGCGTGCCCTACGGAGCCTTCATCGTCCCGGGGCTCATCATGCTCTCCATCTTCACCGAGAGCCTGAACAACGCTTCCTTCGGGATCTACCTGCCGAAGTTCACCGGGACGATCTACGAGGTCCTCTCCGCTCCGGTGTCCGCCCTCGAGATCGTGCTCGCCTACGTGGGCGCGGCCGCCACCAAGTCGATCCTGCTGGGGGTGGTGATCCTCGTCACCGCGAACCTCTTCGTGCCG
>JAAOZZ010000367.1 GCA_012274175.1 Betaproteobacteria bacterium | reverse complement strand
TCGTCCACGTCTCCGACGCCGTGGACGCGATCGTTGCCTGCCTCGAGCGCGACGCGCCGGGCGCCTGCATGAACGTGGGCTCGGGCGAGGCGACGACGGTGCGCTCGCTCGCCGAATCCCTGCGCCGGGCCATGGGGAGCGACGTGCCGGTCACGGTGACCGGCGAGTACCGCGCGGGCGACGTGCGCCATTGCGTGGCCGACATCCGCCGCGCCCGCGAGCTGCTGGAGTTCCATCCGCGCGTGGGCCTCGAGGCGGGCCTCGCGGGCTTCTGCGCGTGGGTGAAGCGCCAGCACGTCGAGCGCGACCGCTCGGGCGAGGCCGCGCACGAGCTGGCGCTGCGCGGGTTGATGCCCTCTTCGTGAAGCCCGCCGACGATCCGTTCTTCCTGCGCGCCGACGAAAGCCGCATGGCGCCTTTCTTCGATCGCGTGCTCGAGCGCGTGGGCCCCGAGTCGCGCGTGCTCGACATCGGCGCCAACGACGGCTCCTATTGCCCGGACGTGCGGCGCATCGCCGCCGCGACGCGGCACCTCGTGGGCGTGGACCCCGATCGCGCGCGCCTCGAGACCAATCCCTTCGTGGGCGAGCGGCATTTCTCCGAGTTCGAGTCCTCGGACATTCCCGAGGCGAGCGTGGACGTGGCCTACGCGGTCTTCGTGATGGAGCACCTGAAGGACGCGAAGCGCTTCGTCGAGAAGCTCCACTCGGTGCTCAAGCCGGGCGGCGTCTTCTTCGGCATCACGCCCAACGGGCGCCATTATTTCAGCTACGTCTCGGGGCTCCTCGCGGCCATCGGCGTGCAGCGCGTGATGCTGCGGCTTCTGCGCGGGCGGGAATTGGCCGACGACTACCACTACCCCACCACCTACGCCTTGAACGACCCGCGCCGCATCGAGCGCCTCGCGCGCGCGGCGGGCTTCTCCGGCGTGGAGTTCCGCTACTGGCAATCCTATGGCGTGTTGAAGCCCTACTTCCCCGCGCCCCTGCGCTTCGCGCCCGTGGCCTGGGACTGGCTCGCGTGGAAGACGGGCCGGCGCGACATGCTCGTGAACCTCGTCGTGGAGCTGCGCAAGTAATGGGTGCGCTCGCGCTCTTGAGGGCCGACCAGGCGCGGCTGCGCGCGCTCTCGTCGCTGCCGGCAACCGATGCGTCGGCCGTGGCGGTGTGGCTGCGCTGCTTCTCGCCGCGCGTGATGCCCGTGGCGCTCTATCGCTACTCCCACGCGCTGCACGCCTCGGGGTTGCGGGCGATCGCGAAACTCCCCGCGTGGATCAACTTCGCGCTCTTCGGCATCGAGATTCCGCCGCGGCTTGCCATCGGCCCAGGCCTGGTCCTCGCCCATACCCAGGGCACCGTGCTGGGTGCCTGGCGGATCGGCGCCGATGCGCTCATCTTCCAGCAGGTGACCCTGGGGGCGAAGGCGCTCGACATGCAATACCTCGAGGCGCTTCGGCCCGTGATCGGCGACGGCGTCACCATTGGCGCCGGCGCGCGCGTGCTGGGCGGAGTGAAGGTAGGAGACCGCGCGACCATCGGCGCCAATGCCGTGGTGACCGAGGATGTTCCCGCCGATAGCGTGGCCACGGGCGTGCCGGCGCGGGTGGGAACCGCCGCGACCCATGGCTGATCCGCGCTTCGCGGGGCTCAAGGTCCTCTTCGTTGCGCCGCGCCTCTTCCACTACCACACCGAGATCGCCGACGAGCTCGCAACCCTCGGCGCCCGCGTGGACTTCGTGGTGGACCGCCCCACCCATACCACCCTGGGCAAGGCAGTCATCCGCTTCGACCGGCGCCTGCTGCAGCCGTGGTCCGACGCCCACTTCGCGCGCTCCATCGACTGGGACGCCGATTACGACGTGGTCTTCGTGCTCATCGGCGAGGCGCTCTCCCCGGCGATGCTGCGGCGCATGCGCGCCCGTTTCACCCACGGGAAGTTCGTGCTCTTCATGTGGGACAGCTTCGGCAACAAGCCGGCGCTGCGGGCGCACCTGCCGTTCTTCGACCGGGCTTTCTCGTCCAATCCCGACGACGTGGCCGCCCACGGCCTGCACTACCGGCCCCTCTTCGCCTCGCGCCGCTATGAAACTCTCGCCTCCGATCGTATCGACTACGAGCTCTCGTTCGTCGGCACCGCCCACGGGCAGCGTTTCCCGCTGGTGCGCGCGATCATCGACGCAGCCGGTGCGCGCGACCGCAGCTACACCTACTTCTACCTCCAGTCGCCGGCCTTCTATTTCGCGCGCCGCTGGACCGATCCCGCGCTCGCCGGGGCGCGCTTCGGCGATTTCCGCTACGCCGCGATGCCCGCGGATGAGTCCGCCGACGTGCTCGCGCGCTCCCGCGCCGTGATCGACATGCCGCACCCCCTCCAGGAAGGGCTCACGATCCGCACCTTCGAGTCCCTCGCCGCGGGCCGCAAGCTCATCACCACCAACCCGCTGGTGAAGACGCTCGACCTCTACCGCACCGGCAACATCCTGTGGGTGGATCCGGCCGACGTGCGCGTCCCGGCGGATTTCCTCGCGACGCCGTTCAACCCGATTCCTACGGAAATGTTCGCGCC
>JAAOZZ010000366.1 GCA_012274175.1 Betaproteobacteria bacterium | reverse complement strand
GCAAGGCGCAAGGCGGTGCACGCCGGCCGCCCTCGGCGCCGGAGGATGCCGAGCTCTTTCGCGCGCAGATGCACGACGTGCGGCGCGCCCCTCCCGCCAACCGCGTCGAGCCCTCGCGCCCGAAACCCGCCCCCGTTCCCGCCAAGCGCCTGGAGGACGAGCGCGCGGTGCTCGAGGAGCTCGCGCTCCTCGCCCTGGACGGCGAGGACGCGGAAATCGAGGAGGACAGCACGTTCCTGCGCCCGGGATTGCCGCGGGACATCCTGCGCAAGCTGCGCCGTACCCACTGGGTCATCCAGGACCAGGTCGACCTGCACGGGCTCACGGGCGACGAGGCGGCCGCGGCCGCGGCGCAATTCCTCACCGATTGCCAGCGCCGCGGCGTGCGCTGCGTGCGCATCGTGCACGGCAAGGGGCTGCGATCGCGCTCCGGCGTGCCGGTCCTCAAGCGGCGCATCCGCGGGCTGCTCACGCGCCGCGACGAGGTGCTCGCGTTCGTCGAGCCGCGCGCGGCCCAGGGGGGCGGCGGCGCCGTGGTCGTGCTGATCGAGGCATAGGGGGCCCGACTCGTGAACCTGCGCGCCGCGCGCCTCGCACTCGTCCTGCTCGCCCTCGCGGCCCTCGCCGTGGGCGTCGACAACCTGGGCCGTCCCCTCGCCAACCCGGACGAAGGACGCTACTCCGAGATCTCGCGCGAGATGGCGCTGTCGGGCGACTGGGTGACCCCGCGCCTGAACGGCATCAAGTATTTCGAGAAGCCGCCGCTGCAGTACTGGGCCACGGCCCTCGCCTTCGAGGGGCTCGGCGCGAACGAATACAGCGCCCGCCTCTACACGTTCCTCTGCGGGCTGGCCACGCTCCTCGTGGCGGGTTTCACCGCGTGGCGGCTGGATAGCGCCGAGGCCGGTGTGGCCACCATGCTGGCGCTGGTGGCGAGCCCGTACTTCATGGCGCTGGGCGGCATCGTGACCCTCGACATGGGCCTCACCCTCTGGACCACGGTCACGCTTTGCGCCTTCCTCCTCGCCGAGCACGACGCGGCCCGTCCCGCGGCCCATCGCCGTTGGATGGCGCTCGCGTGGGTCGCCATGGCGCTCGCCGTGCTCTCCAAGGGGCTGGTGGGCATCGTGTTCCCAGCCGCCGCGGTGTTTTTCCAGATGGTGCTGCAGCGGGACCTCTCGGTGCTGCGCCGCCTGGGATGGGCGTACGGCATGCCCCTCTTCCTGGTCCTCGCGGCGCCGTGGTTCGTCGCCGTGTCCCATGCCAACCCCGAATTCGCGCGGTTCTTCTTCATCCACGAGCATTTCGAGCGCTTCCTCACCCACGAGCATCGCCGCGTGGAGCCCTGGTGGTTCTTCCTCCCGATCGTGGTCCTGGGCTTCCTGCCCTGGGCGTTCGCGATCCCGGGCGCGATCCTGCGGGCGTGGCGCGACGAGGCGCGGGGCGAGCTGCGCCCGATGCGCGTGGCGCTCCTGTGGAGCGCCTTCGTGGTGGCGTTCTTCAGCGCCTCGGGCTCCAAGCTTCCCGCCTACGTGCTGCCGGTCTGCCCGACGCTGGCACTCGCCCTGGGCCACTACCTCGCGCGCGCTCCCGCTCGCAGGCTGGCGCTCTGGTGCGCCTGGGGCATCCCGGTCGCGCTGGCCCTCGCGGTGGCCGCGTGGCAGGCGCCGGAATCGGCGCGCGACGCCTGGAGCCGCGACATGTACACGGCCGCCCGCGGCTGGATGCTGGGAGGAGCCCTCGCGCTGCTCGCCGCGGCCGCGGTGGGCACCTGGCTCCTGCGCGGCGAGCGCCGCTGGCTCGCGCTCGTCACCGTCGCCCTGGGCTCGGTGCTCATGATCGAGTGCGTCGACCGGGCGTACGACAAGCTCACCCCGCGCCAGTCGGGGATCCTGGTGGCCGAGCGGATGAAGCCGTTCCTGCGACCGGGAACGCGCCTGTACAGCGTGAACCATTACGACCAGACGGTGCCTTTCTACATCGGGCGCACCGTGAAGCTCGTGAACTACCACGACGAATTCGAGACCGGCCTCACGGCCGAACCGGGCCTCGCGATCCCGGACACCGACGCGTTCCGCGACGATTGGCTGCGCCCGGGCGACGCGCTGGCTATAATGCAGCCCGGCACATTCGAAAAATTCCAGCGGCAGGGCCTGCCCATGCAAGTCCTCCTCGACGATCCCCGCCGCGTCCTCGTGCGCAAGCCGTGACTCCCCTCACCTTCTCGCTCCTGATGGCCGGCGTGCTGCTCAACGCCACCGCGCAGCTCCTGCTCAAGGCGGGAACCAACCGCGTGGGCGCCTTCGCCTTCACCCTCGACAACCTGCTGCCGATCGGCGCCAAGCTCGCCATGAGCCCGCCCATCCTCGCCGGGCTGGGCTGCTACGTCGTGAGCGTCGTGGTCTGGATCCTGGGGCTGTCGCGGGTGCCCGTGAGCGTGGCCTACCCGATGCTCTCGGTGGGCTATATCGTGAACGCGGTGGCCGCCTGGATGCTCTTCGGCGAATCCCTGGCCGCCCAGAAGCTGGTGGGCATCGGCTTCATCGTCGTGGGCGTCTTCCTGGTGGCGCGCTCCTGACCATGGCCTTCCTGCCCTTCGTGCGCCCCACCATCGACGAGGCGATGATCGCGGCGGTCGCCGACACCCTGCGCAGCCGCTGGCTCACCTCCGGCCCGCGCACCGCCGCCTTCGAGCAGGCGCTCTCCCAGCGTTTCGGCGGGCGTCCCGTGCGCACGCTCACCTCCGCGACCGCGGGCATGCAGGTAGCCCTGGAGCTGATCGGCGTGGGACCCGGCGACGAGGTCATCACGCCCGCGCAGAGCTTCTTCGCCACCGCCAACGTGATCGAGCGCACCGGCGCCGCCACGGTCTTCGTCGACGTGGACCTGCGCACGCGCAACATCGACCTCGAGCAGGCGCAGGCGGCGGTCACGCCGCGCACCCGCGTGCTGCTTCCCACCCACTACAACGCGCCCCTGGATCCCGAAGCGCTCGCGGCCTTCGCGCGACGCCACGGGGTGCGCGTGGTCGAGGACGCGGCGCTGGCGATCGGCTCGCGCGCGGGAGGGCGGCCGGTGGGCGCCACGGGCGACATCGTCTCCTTCAGCTTCCATCCCAACAAGAACATGACCACCATCGAGGGCGGAGCGCTGGTGCTGAACGACGAACGGGAGGCGGGACTGGTCGAGGAGCTTCGCTTCCACGGCATCCGCCGCCTCGAGGACGGCACCCGCGACGTCGAGCGGGCGGGCTCGAAATACAACTTCTCCGACGTGTCGGCGCGCCTGGGCCTCGAGCAGCTGGTCCACCTCGACGAATGGTGCCGCGCGCGCGAGCGACTCGCGCACCATTATTTCGCGTGCCTCGAAGGCGACGAGCTGCTCACGCCGGAGCGCCTGCCCCCGCGCGACAACCCGGGGCACAGCTGGAACATGTTCACCGTGCTCCTGCCCCTCGAGTCCATGGGACGCTCGCGCAAGGCGTTCATCGACGCCATGCACAAGGACGGGATCGGCGTGGGCATCTCCTACGAAGCGATCCACCTCACGACGCTCTTCCGCGGCAAGGGCTTCCGGCCCGGGCGCTTCCCGGTCTCCGAGCGCATCGCCCGGGAGACGGCGACCCTGCCGCTCTTCCCCGAGATGCACGAGTCCGACGTGGAGCGGGTGTGCGCGGCGATGGGGCGCGTGCTGCGCCGGAAGGCGGCGTGACCTTGGCGATCAACCCGCGCCTGTCGGTGGTGATCCCGGTCTACAACGAGGAGGCGGTGCTGCCCGCGCTCTTCGCGCG
>JAAOZZ010000004.1 GCA_012274175.1 Betaproteobacteria bacterium | reverse complement strand
CTCTTCCGGCTTCCAGTCCTTCCAGTACCGCATGATCGAATTCCTCCTGGGAAACAAGCGCGCGGTGCACATGGAACCCCATCGCCACCGCGCCGAGCGCTTCGCCGAGCTCGACCGGATGCACCGCGAGCCCTCGCTCTACGACGAGGCGATCCGGCTCCTCGCGCGGCGCGGATTCTCCATCGAATCCACGTGTGTCGAGCGCGACTGGCGAAACTTACACACGTTCGACGAGTCGGTCTGCGAGGCGTGGCGGCAGGTCTATCGCGCGACCGGCCGGCATTGGGACCTCTACGAGCTTGCCGAGAAGCTGGTGGACCTCGAGGATACGTTCCGCCAATGGCGCTTCCGGCACGCCACCACCGTCGAGCGCATCATCGGGATGAAGCGCGGCACGGGAGGCACTTCGGGCGCGGCCTACCTGCGCCGCATGGTCGCGGTCGAGCTCTTTCCCGAGCTGTGGCGCGCGCGCACCGCGCTCTGAGGATGCCGTGACGGAAGTCGAGCTCAAGTTCGACATCGAGCCCGGCGCCCATCGGCTGCTGCGCCGTTCGGCGGCACTCGCAGGCGCCGCCCCCGTGCGCCGGCGCCTGCGCAGCACCTACTTCGACAGCCCCGAATGCGAGCTCGCGGCCCGCGGCATGGCGCTTCGGCTGCGCCGGGAGGGACGGCGCTGGATCGCGTGCCTGAAGTCCGGCGCCAGCGGCACGGGCGGCCTGCACGCGCGCGAGGAGTGGGAGCACGAGGAAGCCACTGCCCGGATCGATCTCGCGCGCTTCGCCGCGACGCCGCTCGCGGACCTCGATCATGCGCGCACGCTGCACGAGCGGCTGGTGCCGGTGTTCGAGGTGGACATGGTGCGCACCACGTGGACGCTCGCGCCGTTGCCCGGTGTGCGCCTCGAGGTCGCCCTCGACGCGGGGAGCGTGGAGAGCCAGGACGTGCGCGCCACGCTGTCCGAAGTGGAGATCGAATGCCTCGAAGGCGGGGCCGACGGGGCCTTCGAGCTGGCCCTGCAGCTCATGGAAGACGTGGCGCTGAGGCCCAGCGCGGTCACCAAGGCGGAGCGCGGCTACCTCCTCTTCACCGGCGCGGCGCGCCAAGCGCGCAAGGCGCGGCCGGTGGTGCTCGAAGCTTCCATGACGCCCGCGGCGGCCGCGCGCCGCGTGATCGGCGCGGGGCTCGACCAGCTCCTCGCCAACGAGGAAGGGCTGCTCGGCTCTTCCGACCCGGAGTTCGTCCACCAGGCGCGCATCGGCCTGCGGCGCGTGCGCTCGGCCGTGCGCATGTTCCGCGACGTGATCGGGGCCGAGCGCGCGCTCGAATGGCGCCGGGAGTTCGCGGACGTGAGCCGCACTCTGGGCTCGGCGCGGGATTGGGATGTCTTCGCCCTCGAGGTGCTGCCGCCGCTCGTCCGGGCCCATGGCGATGGGGCGCTGGGGCGAACGCTCGCGCGGCGCGTGGCCCGCAGGCGCGGCGTCGAGCGCGCGGCCGGACGTTCCGCGATCCGCTCCCGGCGCCATGGCCGCGCGATCCTCGAGCTCTCGCGCTGGCTCGCGCAGGACGAGCCGCGGCCCGGCGCGGGCGCAGCCCACCTGGTCGACTTCGCCTCGGAGTTGATCCGCAAGCGGCACAAGCGGCTCATGCGCCTGGGGGCACGCGTCGCGGAGCTTTCCATCGCCGAGCGCCACCACGCCCGCATCCTCGCCAAGCGCCTGCGTTATGGGACCGACGCTTTCGCATCGCTCTTCAAGTCGAAGAAGGTCGCGCAGTACCACCAGGCGCTCGTCACGCTGCAGGACGTGCTGGGGGGCGCGAACGATGCGGCCACGGCTGCGCGGCTGCTCACCGAGCTTGCGACCCCGGAGTCCTTCGCGGCCTTCGGGCGCGGCTGGTGCGCCGCCCACGCCGAGGTCGACCCGGCCCGGCTCGAGGCGCTCTTCGGCGAGCTCGCGCGCTGCCGGCGCTTCTGGCGCGGCAAGCCGCGCCCGGCGAAGCCCGCGCCCCCGATCCCGCGAGGACCGGCCCCGCACCCTTGATCCCGCGCAACGACGCGCACCCGGGCGATGCCACACTCGCGGGGTGGCACCCGAGGCCGCCCGGGACAGCGCGCGCGCGGCAACCACTGCAACCGGGAGGCTAGCGTGTTCGAATCCGCCGAGATCGGCCACAAGCTCAAGAAGAGCGAGTTCAAGCGCGAGGAGCCGAAACTGCGGGAGCGGCTGCTCGACCTGCAATACCGGCTGCTCGAGAAGGGCGACTTCCAGGTGATCGTCCTCGTGAACGGGGTCGACGGCGCGGGCAAGGGCGAGACCGTCAACCTCTTCAACGAATGGATGGACCCCAGGCACATCCACACCCATGCGTTCGGCGCGCTCACGGACGCCGAGCGCGAGCGCCCCGAGATGTGGCGCTTCTGGAGGGCCCTCGCGCCCAAGGGCCGCATCGGGATCCTCTTCGGATCGTGGTACACGGACCCGATCCTCGCGCGCGTCATGGGCCACGACAAGCGCGCCGAGTTCGAACGCCGCCTCGAGCGCATCCGCCACTTCGAGCGCATGCTGGTCTCCGAGGGCGCGGTGCTGGTGAAGCTCTGGTTCCACCTTTCGAAGAAGGCGCAGAAGAAGCGCCTGAAGGAGCTCTCGGCAAGCCGGGAGACGGCCT
>JAAOZZ010000365.1 GCA_012274175.1 Betaproteobacteria bacterium | reverse complement strand
GCCCATGGCGGCGGCGATCGGCGCAGACCTCCCCATCGCCGACGCGACGGGCTCGATGGTGGTCGACATCGGCGGAGGCACGACCGAAGTCGGCGTGATCTCGCTCGGCGGCATCGTCTACTCCGCCTCGGTGCGCGTGGGCGGCGACAAATTCGACGAGGCGATCATCAACTACATCCGCCGCAATTACGGGATGCTCATCGGGGAGTCGACCGCGGAGAACATCAAGAAGACGATCGGCTCGGCCTTCCCCGGGAGCGAAGTGCGCGAGATGGAGGTCAAGGGACGCAACCTCGCCGAGGGCATCCCGCGCTCCTTCACCATCTCCTCCAACGAGATCCTGGAGGCGCTCACGGATCCCCTGAATTCCATCGTCTCGGCCGTGAAGAGCGCGCTCGAGCAGACCCCGCCCGAGCTGGGCGCCGATATCGCCGAGAAGGGCATGGTGCTCACGGGCGGGGGCGCGCTGCTGCGCGAGCTCGACCGCCTGCTCATGGAGGAGACGGGCCTGCCGGTGATCGTCGCCGACGACCCGCTCACCTGCGTGGTGCGGGGAAGCGGGCGCGCGCTCGAGGAGATGGACAAGCTTGGGACGGTGTTCACCAACGATTAGGGGTGAAGGGCTCCCGGGGCCCGGCCCTCGGGCCATGGCATGATCCGCGATCCGCCCCCGTTCTTCCACCGCGGCCCGAGCCCGCTCGCGCGGCTCACCTTTTTCACGCTCGCGGCGATCGCGCTCATGATCGCCGACCATCGCTTCCACACGCTCGAGGCCGTGCGGCTTTCCCTCGCCGTGCTCGCGCACCCGGTGCAGCAGCTGGCCACCCTGCCCGCCCAGGCGACCGGCCGCATCGGCGCCTACTTCGCGAGCCAGCAGCGCCTGCTGCGGGAAAACCAGGAGCTCAAGGCGAAGGTGCTCGAGGAATCCGCCCTGGCCCAGGAAGCGCGGCTGCTGCGCGCCGAGGAAGACCATCTCCTCGCCATGTCCCCGGCCAAGAGCCGCTACGCGCAGAACGGCATCCTCGCGGAGGTGCTCTACATCGCGCGCAATCCGTTCACGCGCAAGATCGTCATCGACAAGGGGCTCACCCAGGGCATCCATCCGGGCATGCCCGTGATCGACGGCACGGGTGTGGTGGGCCAGGTCACCAGCGTGGCCACCTTCACGAGCGAGGTGACGCTGGTCACGGAAAGGGACCAGTCGGTCCCGGTGATGCTGGTGCGCAACGGGCTTCGGGCGCTCGCGGTGGGATCGGGCAAGGACGGCGCCATCGACGTGCCGTTCATGCCGCTGTCGGCCGACGTGCAGAACGGCGACCTGTTCGTGACCTCCGGCATCGACGGCACCTACCCGCCGGGGCTCATGGTCGCGCGCGTGGCGAGCGTCGAGAAGAACGCGGCCTACGTGTTCGCCAAGATCGTCGCGCGTCCCGCGGCCGGAGTGGACAACTACCGCTACGTGATGGTGCTCCCGCTCGCCGCAGCATCCGCGCCCAGGCCGGAAACGAAGGACGAGGAAAAGCGCAAGACGGGCCGGGAGCGCCCGGGCGCGAGGGGAAGGCGGGATGCGGCCCGCTGACCTCACACCCGTCGCGAGCGACGTGCTCAAGCTGCCCGCGACCATGGGCGTCATGCTCCTGTCGCTCGCGGCCGCCTACCTGCTCTCGGTGCTTCCGTGGTCGGGAACATGGCTCCTCGCCCGTCCCGACTTCGTGCTGCTGGTGGTTCTCTTCTGGACGGTGCACGAGCCGCGCTCCGTGGGCCAGGGGGCGGCGTTCGCCCTGGGGATGCTGATGGACGTGAGCGACTCGATGCTCCTCGGCCAGCACGCGCTCGCCTACGTGATCGCGGCCTATGGAGCGCAGGTGCTGCGGGTGCGCATCCTCTCGTTCCACATGCCGGAGCAGACCCTGCACGTGCTGGGGCTCACCCTGGTCGCGTCCGGCGTGATGCTGCTGCTCAACCTGCTGCTGGGCGCGCAGTTTCCCGGCCTCGCGTACTTCGTCTCGCCGCTGCTCACGGCGGCCGCATGGGCGCCGGTGAACGGGGTGCTCTTCTCGCACTCCGTGCGCCGGCGACGCGAGGGCTCGGCGTGATCCTCGGCCACGCGCTGCGCGACCAGCAGCGCGAGCTCACCGTCTTCCGCAACCGCATGATGGTGGCGGGCTTCGCGATCCTCGCCGCCTTCGCCCTGCTCCTCGGGCGCTTCGCATGGCTGCAGGTGGTGCAGCGCGAGTACTACCACACCCTCGCCGAGGCGAACCGGATCTCGGTGGTGCCCGTCGTTCCCAATCGCGGCCTCATCCTCGACCGCAACGGCCAGGTGCTGGCGGCGAACTACTCGGCGTACACGCTCGAGATCACGCCGAGCCGGGTGCCCGACGTCGATCGCGCCATCGACGAGGTCTCGTCCGTGGTGGAGGTGAGCGCGCGCGACCGCCGCCGCTTCCGCAAGCTGCAGGAGGAAAGCAAGAATTTCGAGAGCCTTCCGATCCGCACGCGCCTCACCGAGGAGGAGGTGGCGCGCTTCGCGGTGAACCGGTACCGCTTCCCGGGCTTCGAGATCAAGGCGCGCCTCTTCCGCTCCTACCCGCAAGGCGAGATCGCCTCCCACGCGATCGGCTACATCGGGCGCATCAACGACGCCGACGTGAAGCGCATCGACGCCGCGGGCCTCGCCACCAACTACAAGGGCACCGACCACATCGGCAAGCTCGGCATCGAGGGCGCCTACGAAAAGGAGCTGCACGGCGTGACCGGCTCCGAGCAGGTGGAGATCGACGCCGGCGGGCGGGCGATCCGGGCACTTTCCCGCAACGAGCCGCAATCGGGCAACAACCTCGTGATCACCATCGACCTCGCGCTGCAGAGAATCGCGGAAGAGGCGTTCGGCGACTACAAGGGCGCCCTGGTGGCGATCGACCCCCGCAACGGCGACATCCTCGCGCTCGTGTCCAGGCCGGGATTCGACCCCAACCTCTTCGTCGACGGCATCGACCCGCAGAACTGGGACGCGCTCAACAACTCGCCCGACAAGCCCCTGAACAACCGCGCCCTGCGCGGCCAGTATCCCCCCGGCTCCACCATCAAGCCCTTCATGGCGCTCGCCGCCCTGGAGTACAGGAAGCGCTCGCCGCAGTTCACCATCTCGGACCCGGGGTACTTCTCGCTTCCCGGCGTGTCCCATCGCTATCGCGACTGGAAGAAGGGCGGCCACGGCATCGTGGACATGCACAAGGCGATCGTGGTCTCGTGCGACACGTACTTCTACGGGCTCGCCAACGAGCTGGGCATCGACGCGATCCACAGCTTCCTCGCGCGCTTCGGCTTCGGGTCCCGCAGCGGCGTCGACATCGACGGCGAGCTCGCGGGGCTCGATCCTTCCCAGGAATGGAAATGGGAGCGCTTCCGCCAGAAGTGGTACGCGGGCGACACCGTGAGCGTGGGGATCGGCCAGGGCTACATGCTCGCCACCCCGATGCAGCTCGCTACCGCCGTGGCCACCATCGCCAACGGCGGGGTCCCGGTGCATCCGCACCT
The DNA here is from genome assembly GCA_012274175.1 of Betaproteobacteria bacterium. Lineage (GTDB taxonomy): Bacteria > Pseudomonadota > Gammaproteobacteria > Burkholderiales > Usitatibacteraceae > Usitatibacter. Next base: position 117 of record JAAOZZ010000365.1, on the reverse strand, counting down.
GCTGAAGGCGGTGGAGGACTCGAAGACCCACGAGCTGCGCCCGTTCGCCGCGGCCGGCGCTCCTTCGGCCGCGATCGTGAAGCCGGAGAACCTCGCGATCGTGCGCGACGCCATGGC
>JAAOZZ010000364.1 GCA_012274175.1 Betaproteobacteria bacterium | reverse complement strand
GGGGAGGCGATCGCCCACCTGCACTATCTCGAGCGCGGGGGAAAGGTGCGGCGCCTCGAGGACGAGGCCGGGGTGCGCCGGTTCGTGCGCGCCTGAGCGCACGCTTCAGGCGAGGGATTTCATCGCCCGCTCGAGCCCGGCGATGGTGACCGGGTACATCCTGCCGTCCATGATGCGCTGCACGTTCTGGATCGAAGCGGTCCAGCCCCAATGCTCCTCGGGAACCGGGTTCAGCCACGCGGCCCGGGGCCATGCGCGCAGCAGGCGCTCGAGCCATTCGCGCCCGGGCTCGTCGTTCCAGTGCTCGACGCTGCCGCCGCGCTGCTCGAGCTCGTAGGGGCTCATGGAGGCGTCTCCCACCACCACCAGCTTGTAGTCGTGCCCGTACTTGCGCAGGACCTCCACCGTCGGGATGCGCTCGTTGCGGCGGCGATTGTCCTTCCACACCGATTCGTACACGCAGTTGTGGAAGTAGTAGTGCTCCAGGTTCTTGAACTCGGTGCGCGCGGCCGAGAAGAGCTCCTCCACGACCTGGATGTGGTCGTCCATCGTGCCGCCCACGTCGAGGAACAGCAGCACCTTCACCGCGTTGCGCAGCTCCGGGACCATGCGCAGGTCGAGCCAACCGGCGTTCCTCGCCGTCGAGCGCACGGTACCGTCCAGGTCGAGGATCTCGGGCGCCCCGTCGCGCGCGAACCGCCGGAGCCGGCGCAGCGCCATCTTGATGTTGCGCACGCCCAGCTCGCGGTCGGTGTCGTAGTCGCGGAACGCGCGCTGGTCCCAGACCTTGACCGCGCGGCGGTTGCGCGAGCGGTCCTGCCCGACGCGGATGCCCTCCGGGTTGAAGCCGTACGCCCCGAAGGGGGAAGTCCCGGCGGTGCCCACCCACTTGGAGCCTCCCTGGTGGCGCTCCTTCTGCTCCTCGAGGCGCTCGCGCAGCGTCTGCATGAGCTTGTCCCATCCGCCGAGGGCCTCGATCCGCGCTTTTTCCTCGTCGGTGAGCCAGCGCTCGGCGAGCTTGGCGAGCCACTCGGCGGGAATGTCCTTCGCGAGCGCGCCCGGGAGGGATTCCACGCCCTTGAAGTACGCCGCGAACGCGACGTCGAAGCGGTCGAAATAGGCCTCGTCCTTGACCAGGCACAGCCGCGCGAGCAAATAGAAGTCGTCGACGCTTCCATGGACGACGCCGCGGTCCAGCGCTTCGATCAACGTGAGGAACTCCTTCACGCTCGCCGGCACGCCCGCCTTGCGCACCGTGAAGAAGAAGTCGAAAAGCACGGCGTCCCGAGGGGCCCTAGCGCCCCGCCTCGAGCAGCGCTTTCAGGCGGTCGAGCGCATTGCTCCAGTAGGCCTTCTGGCGGCGGGCCGCCGTGGCGCTGGCGAGCTTGCTGTGCTCAACCGCGACCTGGCATTTCTGTGCGCCTTTGGCGTGGAAGCTCACGTTCACGCTCGAGGCGCCGGCCATCCACGCCATGCGGATCGACTTGCCGCCGGTCGAACGGCGCACCTCGAGGGGCGCATCGGGAAGCCAGCGCGCGCGCGCCGACGGGTCGCTCCACGCCTCGTAGAGGCGCGCGATGGAGATGTCCACGGTGCGGGAGGCGTTGGCGGCGAACCCATCGGAGCGCTGGTTCACCGCCCGCAGCCCGCGCGCCTGCTCGTATCCGACGGTCACCATCTGGCCCCACCAGTCGGGAACGGCGAACTTGCGGCTCAGCAGGCGCGCGATGTCCTTGTGGGGCATGAGGCGCGCCCCGGCGCGGTCGAGCACCGTGAGCCACTCGTTCCAGGCCCGTCCGGTGGCGCGCTGCACCGCGGCGGAGCCCACGCCGGCGAAACGCAGGTTTTCCGAAGCGGCCTTCCTGCGGGCGCCGGCCGTGGCCGCGCGCCCGGTGGCGGGGCGCTTCGCGAGCGCCTTGCGGACCGCCGGGCGCCGGGCCCCGGCGCTGCGCGCACCGGCCATCGCTATCGGCCCCGTCGTTGCAGGAAGACGAGCTGCTCGAACAGGTGCACGTCCTGCTCGTTCTTGATGAGCGCGCCGTAGAGCGGCGGGATCGCCGCCTGGTGCCCCTCGCTCTTCAGCGCCTCCGGGGGAATGTCCTCGGCGAGCAGCAGCTTGAGCCAATCGAGCAGCTCCGAGGTCGACGGCTTCTTCTTGAGGCCAGGCATCTCGCGGATGCCGAAGAAGACCTCGAGCGCCGATTGCACCAGCCGCTTCTTCACGCCCGGGAAGTGCACGTCGACGATCGCCTGCATCGTCTCCTGGTCGGGGAACCGGATGTAGTGGAAGAAGCAGCGCCGCAGGAAGGCGTCCGGCAGCTCCTTCTCGTTGTTCGAGGTGATGAAGATGATGGGCCGCTCGCGCGCGCGCACCGTCTGCTGCGTCTCGTAGACGAAGAACTCCATGCGGTCGAGCTCGCGCAGCAGGTCGTTGGGAAACTCGATGTCGGCCTTGTCTATCTCGTCGACCAGCACCACCGCCTGGCGCGGGGACTCGAACGCCTGCCAGAGCACGCCCTTCACGATGTAGTTGCCGATGTCGCCCACGCGCTCCTGGCCGAGCTGCGAGTCGCGCAGGCGCGAGACCGCGTCGTACTCGTACAGCCCCTGCTGCGCCTTGGTCGTGGACTTGATGTGCCACTGGAAGAGCGGGCGATCGAGCGCCCGCGCCACCTCCTCCGCGAGCATCGTCTTGCCGGTGCCCGGCTCGCCCTTGATGAGCAGCGGGCGCTGGAGCGTGATCGCGGCGTTCACCGCGAGCTTGAGGTCCTCGTCGGCGACGTAGGTCCCGGTGCCCTCGAATTTCATGCCGGAAGTATACCGGTCCGCTAACCCCTTCGGTCCCGCGCTTCGTTCAATACCCTGTCCCCTCCACGAAAGGTCCGAAATGAAGACGCTGCGCGCCCTTGCCCGCGCCCTTGCCTTGGCCCTCGCCCTGCCCGCGACCGTATCGGCCCAGGGCGCGATCACCATCTACTCGAGCGCGCAGCCCGGCGCCATCGACCCGCACGCCTTTCGCAACGGCGGCGAAGGTACCGCGGTGCCCGGATACGCCGTGGTGCGCGAGGAGCGGGAGTTCGCGCTCAAGGCCGGGCGCAACCTGCTGCGCGTGAACGACGTCCCGGCGCTCATCGATCCCACCACCGTCGCCTTCGCCTCCCTCACCGATCCGCGGGGTACGCGGGTGGTCGAGCAGAGCTTCGAGTTCGACCTCACCAGCAGTACAAAGCTGCTGTCGCGCTACCTGGACCGCGAGATCACCGTGGAGCAGCCGCGGGGCCAGGGCGTGGAGAGCATCACCGGCGTGCTGGTGGGCACCCAGGGCGGCCTCATCCTGCGCCAGTCCGACGGCACCGTGCGCATCGTGGGCGCGCACTCGGGCGTTCGGCTCCCGGGGCTTCCGGGCGGGCTCATCAGCAAGCCCGCCCTCGCCTGGGAGCTCGACTCGGCGCACGCGGGCAAGCAGCGCACGCGCTTTTCTTACCAGACCGGCGGAATGACGTGGTGGGCGGATTACAACCTCGCCTATTCCGAGCTGCGTCCCGGAAGCTGCCGCGTGGACGTGGGCGCGTGGGTGACGATCGTGAACCAGTCGGGAGCGGCGTTCTCCGATGCGCGCCTGAAGCTCATCGCGGGCGACGTGCAGCGCGCGCGCCCGCGGGGCTACGCGGTGCCCGAGGCGATGGCCGCGCCCGCGCGGGCGGAAGGAAAGATCGACGGCTTCCGCGAGAAGGCGTTCTTCGAGTACCACCTCTACGCGCTCGGGCGCCCCGCCTCGCTCGCCGACAACTCGACCAAGCAGATCGAGCTCTTCCCCACCGCCCCGGGCATCGGGTGCGAGAAGACGCTCGTGTATTCGGGCCAGGCGGCGACCTACCCCGGATATGGAACGCCCATGACCGATCGCGGATACGGCGTGCAGTCCAACCACAAGGTAGATGTGTACCTGAGGCTGAAGAACTCGGCTTCAAACGGTCTGGGCGTGCCGCTGCCCGCGGGCAAGGTGCGCGTGTCCAAGCTGGACGACGCGGACGGCAGCCTCGAATTCATCGGCGAGGACGTGATCGACCACACGCCCCGGGACGAGACGGTGCGCATCCGCCTGGGATCGGCCTTCGACGTCGTGGGCGAACGCCGGCAGGTGGACTTCCGAGTGGACAGCGCGGCCCATTGGCTCGAGGAGGACATCGAGGTCAAGGTGCGCAACCAGAAGCCCGACGAGGCGGTGCAGGTCCTCGTGCGCGAAAGCCTGTATCGCTGGAGCAACTGGGCGATGGTGCGCCGGAGCCAGGATTACGTCCGCGAGGACTCGCGCACGGTCGGCTTCCCGGTGCGCATCCCGCCCAAGGGCGAGGCCGTCGTGCGCTACACGGTGCGCTACACGTGGTGAGGCGCGGACCAGGGGCCCGCCAGGACCTGCGGATCACGCCCCACGCGAGGCGCAGCCCCGAGTTGACCGTGGGCTGCGCCCGCCGAGGGGAAAACGGCTTACTTCTTCTTGCCCTCGCCCTTCGCGGCGCCGGCCTTGGCCGCTCCGGCCTTGGGCGGCGCGGCCGCCGCGATGGCGACGGGCTTGGGTATGGGCTTGCCTTCCTTCTTCATGTTCGCCTGGAAGTTCTTGACGGCCTTGTCCTCCGCGGCGGTCTGGATGGCCTTTTCCTTCGCGGCGGCCGCGGCCTTCTTCTCGTCGGCGGCGGCCTTGGCCTTCTCGTCCATGGGCGGGGCCGGCGGAGGCGGAGGGATCTTCGCCCACGCGGCGGAGCATCCCAGGACCAGGGCCAGTGCGAAACCCGCGGTGTGCATGCGCTTGGTGATCATCAGTCGTCTCCCGGCGCGGGTTGCGCCTGTGCGCCCACGATCTTCTCCGGGCGCTTGCCCGCCTTGACCTCCTCGTACCACAGCACGTGGTGCTCCTTCGCCCACTCCTCGTCGACATAGCCGTCCCGCATCGCGCGATAGGCGCCCTGCATGCCGATGGTGCCCATGTAGATGTGGCCCAGGCCCGCGCAGATGAAGAGCACGGCGGCGATGTCGTGCACGACGTTTGCGAGTTGCATCGCATCGCGCGCCTGGTTCCAGTTGGGGAAGTCGAGGATCAGGCCGGTGACCGCCATGGCGATGCCGAGGAGCACGAGGCCGCCCCAGAACCAGAGCTTCTCCAGGCCGTTGAAGCGCCCGGACGGTACCTCCTCCGAGGAGAACATGCCGCCGAATTTGGCCATCCAGCGCCAGTCGATGGCGTGGAGGAAATTGTCCTTCACGAAGATCAGGAATCCCACCACGATCGCGAAGATGAAGAGCGGGCCCACGAAGTTGTGCAGGTTCTTCGACACGATCGTGAGCCAGGAGAACCCGGCGTAGCCCAGCCACGGCAGGACGATGTACTTGCCGAAGAACATCACGATTCCCGTGAGCGCCAGGACCACGAAGCAGATCGCCATCGTCCAGTGGGCCGCCCGCTCCACCGCGTTGAAGCGCTCGATGAGGCGACCCGTGGGCGCGCCCTTGAGCTTGATCGTCCCCTTGATGAGGTAGAACACGGTGATCGCGGCCAGCACGATGACCACGAGCCACCCGCCCGCCTGCGTGATGAGCCCGTTGTGCAGCTCCCTCCACTCGCGTCCCGCGCCCTGCACCAGGCGGTTGGTCTCGCGTCCCGGTATCGACGCGTACTGGGGCCGCTCGCTGACACTCGCCCAGTCGGGAGGGTTGTTCCATCCGGGAATCGCGGTGGATCCCGTGGCACTCGAATGCTCGGCCTGCATGCCGCGGGCGGGATTGTCGGGGACCTTGCCCGTGGGCGCCGTCGTGGGCGGCGCCGGCGACTGCGCTGCGGCGGCGAACGGCAGCGCGAGCGCCGCCCCCAGGATCAACGCGGCGAATCGTCGTGCGTAGGTGTGCAGCATGGCGTCTCCTCGATGTTATTTCTTCGCGTCCCCGGTGCGCAGGTACTCGTTCTCATGGTCCGCCCGCTGCGCGAGGGCCTGCTCGAACTTCTGCCGGTCGCCCTTGAACAGGTCCCCGGCATAGGGCTTCACGTCTTCCTTGCCGGCGTAGGGCTTCGCGGCATCCTGGGGAATCTCGTGACAGGCGGCGAGCAGTCCCGCTGCGGCCACCGCGGCGAATAGCGTCCTCATGCGCCGGCTCCCAGGTTGTCCGAGACCTTGTCGCTTCCCTTGTACGCCATCGCCCATCCCCAGAGCTGCTCGCCCTTGCCGCGGGTGGCCACGCGCGTCTTGTAGATCTTCGCGATCACCGGCGCATCGCCCGCGAGCAGCGCCTTGGTCGAGCACATCTCCGCGCACGCTGGAAGCTTGCCCTCGGCGATGCGGTTGCGCCCGTACTTGCGGAACTCCTCCGCCGAGAAGTTCTCCTCGGGACCGCCGGCGCAGTAGGTGCACTTGTCCATCTTGCCGCGCAGGCCGAAGGCGCCCGCCTGGGGGAACTGCGGCGCGCCGAACGGGCACGCGTAGTAGCAGTAGCCGCAGCCGATGCACAGGTCCTTGTCGTGCAGCACGATCTGCTCTTCCGTGCGGTAGAAGCAGTCGACCGGGCACACCGCCATGCAGGGCGCGTCGGTGCAATGCATGCACGCCACGGAGATGGAGCGCTCGCCCGGCAGGCCGTCGTTCACGGTCACGAGCCGGCGCCGGTTCACGCCCCAGGGCACCTCGTGCTCGCTCTTGCACGCGGTGGTGCAGCCGTTGCACTCGATGCAGCGCTCGGCGTCGCAGATGAATTTCATTCTGGCCATGGTCTTCTCCTGGTCGTCCCGTCAGGCGCGCTCGACGTTGCAGAGCGTCGTCTTGGTTTCCTGCATCATCGTGACCGAGTCGTAGCCGTAGGTCGTGCCGGTGTTGACCGCATCGCCACGCACGATCGGCGCCGCCCCTTCCGGGTACTTGTCGAGCAGGTCCTTGCCCTGCCACCACCCGGAGAAGTGGAACGGGATGAAGCCCGTTCCCGGGCCTACGCGCTCGGTGACGAGCGCGCGCACCTTCAGGCGCGCGCCGGTGGGCGTGCTGACCCAGACCCAATCCCAGTACTTGATCCCGCGGTCGGCGGCGTCTTTCGGATTGATCTCGACGAAGTTCTCCTGCTGCAGCTCGGCGAGCCACGGGTTGGACCGCGTCTCCTCGCCGCCCCCCTCGTATTCCACGAGCCGGCCAGAGGTGAGCACGATGGGCCACTTTTCCGCCACCTTGTCCTGCACCGCCTTCTGCTGCACCGTCTTGTAGAGCGTGGGCAGCCGCCAGAAGGCCTTCTTGTCGTCGTGGGTGGGGTACTTGGCGACCAGGTCCGGGCGCGGGCTGTAGAGCGGCTCGCGATGCTGCGGCACGCCGTCGGGGAAGTTCCACACGACGGCGCGCGCCTTGGCGTTGCCCCAGAAGTGGGTGTTGTGGTTCACCATGCATACCCGCTGGATGCCTCCGGAGAGGTCGGTCTTCCAGTTCTTGCCTTCCGCCGCCGCCTGCTCCTCGGGGGTGAGCTCGTTCCACCAGCCCAGCTTCTTCATGAGCACGTGGTCGAATTCGGGGTATCCCACGGTGATGTCGGAATCCTTCGGGTGCGAGCCGTCCTCCGCGAGCAGCGTCACCCCGTCCTTCTCGATGCCGAAATTGGCGCGGAAGCAGCCGCCGCCGTCCATCATCCTGAGGTCGGTGCGATAGAGCACCGGCGAGCCCGGGTGCTTGATCTCGGGCTTGCCGTAGCAGGGCCACGGCAGGCCGAAGTAGTCGCCGTTGCAGTCGTATCCGCTCTCCTTGTCGATCGTGGGCTTGGTGCAGCGCAGGGTCTTCACGTCGAAGGCCGCCATGTTGCGCATGTGCGCCTTGAGGCGGTGCAGCGAGTTGCCGGTATAGCCGATGGTCCAGTTTCCGTTGTTGATTTCCTGCGTCATGTCCTCGACCAGCGGCTCGTCCCATCCGGTCTTGTCCTTCACCAGCTTGATGTTCTTCACGAACTCGGCCCCGAAGCCCAGCTTCTTCGCAAACGCGTACATGATGGTGTGGTCGGGCTTCGACTCGAACAGGGGCTCGATCACCTTCTCGCGCCATTGGATCGAGCGGTTGGACGCGGTGACCGTCCCCGAGGTCTCGAGCTGCGTGCACGCCGGCAGCAGGTACACGCCGTCGTTGCGGTCCGGCATCACCGAGGAAGCGGTGGGATACGGGTCGATGATCACCATCAGGTCGACCTTCTCCATCGCCTTCTTCATCTCCAGCCCGCGCGACTGGGAGTTCGGCGCGTGGCCCCAATAGACCACGGCCCGCAGGTTGCTGTCCTGGTCGATCAGCTCGTTATTCTCGAGCACGCCGTCGATCCAGCGCGAGACCGTCATGCCGGGCTTTTCCATCATCGCCTTCGAGGCGAAGCGGCCCTTCATCCACTCGTAGTCCACGCCCCAGACCTTGCACCAGTGCTTCCACGCGCCCTCGATCAAGCCGTAGTAGCCGGGCAGCGAGTCCGGGTTCGGGCCCACGTCGGTGGCGCCCTGCACGTTGTCGTGGCCGCGATAGATGTTGGCCCCGCCGCCGGACACGCCGATGTTGCCGAGTGCCAGCTGCAGGATGCACGAGGCGCGCACGAATGCGTTGCCCGTGGAGTGCTGGGTCTGCCCCATGCACCAGATGATCGACGAGGGACGGTTCTTGGCCATGGTCTCCGCGGCGATGTGGACGTCGGCTTCGGACACGCCGGTGACCTCCGTCACCTTGTCCGGGGTCCACTTCTGCATCACCTCGTCGCGCACCTTGTCCATGCCGTAGACGCGGTCGTGGATGTACTGCTGGTCCTCCCAGCCGTTCTTGAAGATGTGGTAGAGCATGCCGAAGATCAGCGCCACGTCGGTGCCGGAGCGGAAGCGGATGTACTGGTCGGCCTTGGCGGCGGTGCGGGTGAAGCGCGGATCGCACACGATCATCTTGGCGCCGGTCTCCTTCGCATGCAGCGCGTGGAGCATCGACACCGGGTGCGCCTCGGCGGCGTTCGACCCGATGAACATCATGCACTTCGTGTTCTGCAGGTCGTTGTACGAGTTGGTCATCGCGCCGTAGCCCCAGGTGTTCGCAACACCCGCCACGGTGGTGGAGTGGCAGATGCGCGCCTGGTGGTCCATGTTGTTGGTGCCGAACATGGAGACGAACTTGCGCATCATCTGCGCCTGCTCGTTGCTGTGCTTGGACGAGCCCACCCAGAAGACCGCGTCGGGGCCGCTTTCCTTGCGGATCTGCAGCAGCTTGTCGCCGATCTCCTTGATCGCCTGGTCCCAGGAGATGCGGCGGTACTTGCCGTCGACCAGCTTCATCGGGTACTTGAGGCGGTGGGAGTTCTCCGTCATGCCGTGCTCGCGGATGCTGGCGCCCTTGGCGCAGTGCGCTCCCATGTTGATGGGCGAGTCGAACACCGGCTCCTGGCGCACCCAGACCCCGTCCTGGACCACGGCGTCGATCGAGCAGCCCACCGAGCAGTGGGTGCAGACGGTGCGCTTCACCTCCGTCTTGCCGGTCTTCTGCGCGTCCTGCGCCGAGGCTTCGCCGATGAGGTTCAGCGGCAACTGACTCGCGAACGCGGCCGCGCCGGCCGTGAGCCCCGTGCCCTTGAGGAACGTGCGCCGGTCCACCGTGCGGGTGGCAAGCGAGGAGACGGCGCGCGCGAGCGGATTGACGGCCTGGACGTGGCCCTGGGATTTGCGGGTGAGCAGCATGGTCGGCTCCTCAGACTTCGGTGGTCTTGTAGTACTTCAGGACGTGGGCGGAGGCGCGATAGCCCTCGGGCGCTTGCGCGGGCGTCGCCGCGGCCTGCGCGGCGCGAGGTGCGGCCTTGCGCCCGGTCGCCACGGCGGCCACGGTCCCGGCTCCGCCCAGTCCGGCGGCGAGCAGGAAATTGCGGCGGGTGGTCTGCTTGACGGTCTTCATCTCACGCCTCCTCTTGAAAAGACATCCTCATTCCAGCAGGAACGATTCGGCCTCGAGCGCGGTGAATGCCGCGCCCAGCCCGGCCACTTTCCGATAATAGTTCGCCTCCGGCGCCGCGCCAACGGCGGCGAAGAAGCGGCCCACCCCCGGCTCGAGGTGGCGCCCGAAGAACGCGCGCTGCTCGGCGACACTCGCCGGCGAGCGCCCGGCCCCACCCGCGACCAGCACGCGCATGGCGTCGAACAGGCCCGCGAAATGGTCCTCGGGCTCCGTGGACT
>JAAOZZ010000363.1 GCA_012274175.1 Betaproteobacteria bacterium | reverse complement strand
GCGCGATCCGCGCTCATTCGAACAGCACGGGCTGGCCGTCGCGGTCGAATGGCATGTACGCGCCGCGGGAGCCGGCGGCGCGCTGGTGCCGTTGATGTGCGTGGACAAGACGCCCGACGAGCTCACGACGTTCGCGGCGCTGGCCGAGGAATCCCGCGCCTCCGGGCCCCCGTGGACCATTGTCTTCGTCGCGGGCCTCGGCGGGCGCATCGGGCACGCACCGACCCACGACGACGCCGAAGCGCCCCTGCAGCGCATGGTCGACGCGATCAAGTCGGGATCCCGCGGCGCGTACATGCCATTCGACCGCGACGGCCAGCCCGTGCTGTTCGAATGAGCGCGGATCGCGCTCCGCGCGCGTTCGCGCTCTGGAACCTGGGCTTCCGTCCGTTCTACCTGCTCGGAAGCGTCTTCGCGGCATCGTCGATCCTGCTCTGGGTCGGCCAGTACAGCGGACTTCTGGCCACCGCGTACCTGCGAGGCGCCGCGTGGCATGGCCACGAGATGCTGTTCGGATACACGCTGGCGATCGTCGCCGGATTCCTGCTGACGGCGGTGGGCAACTGGACCGGCAGGCCAATGCCGAGCGGCGTCCCGTTGATGGCGCTCGCCGCGCTTTGGGTCGCCGGCCGCGTGCTGGTCCTCACGCCCTACGCCACCGCCGCTGCGATCGCCAACGTGGCGTTTCCCCTGGCGCTGGCCATGGGCATCGGCGGGCCCCTGGTGCGAAGCGGAAACCGGCGCAATTATTTCTTCCTCGCGCTGCTCTTCGTGCTCGCGGCGGCGGAGCTCGCGTTCCACCTCTCGCACCTGGACCTCCTCGTGTGGCCCGAGCAGGCGAGCCTGCAGGTGGGGCTCGACGTCGTGCTCTTCATCATGGCGGTGATCGGCGGGCGCGTGATTCCGATGTTCACCAACAACGGTATTCCGGGCGCCGGGGCGATCCGTCATCCGGTGGTCGAGAAGTCCGCGCTGGCGGGCGTGCTCGTCCTGGTCGCCGTGGACCTCCTTCCGGTTCCGGCGCTGGTCGTTGCGGTGCTCGCGTTCCTGCTGGCGCTTGCGCACGGCGCGCGGCTCTACCTCTGGCGGCCATGGCGCACGGGAAGGACACCCCTGGTGTGGGTGCTGCATCTCGCCTACGGCTGGATCGTGGCGTACCTCGTGCTGCGCGGCCTGGCGGAGCTGGGCCTCGTGGGGCCGCTCTTCGCCGTTCACGCGTTGACGGTGGGGGCGATCGGCGGCCTCACGATCGGCATGATGGTGCGCACGGCGCGGGGCCACACCGGGCGGCTCCTGGGCGCCGACCGCTTCGAGGTGGCCTGCTTCGTCCTGGTCGCGCTCGCCGCGGCGATACGCGTATTCGCAGGAATGTGGCTGCCTGGCGTGTATGTGGCGACCGTGGTCGTGTCGGGAATCTGCTGGTCCGCTGCGTTCGCGCTCTATGCCGTGCGCTACTGGCCGGTGCTGTCCCGCGCGCGCGTCGACGGAAAGCCCGGATAGCGGGCTATTCCCCCTCGCGGGAAGAGAACGTCCCGCTCCACCCGGTCGTGGCGATCCGCATCCGCTCGGCCCCCAGCTTCGTCAGGGTGAACGCGCCGCCGTTGGAGAACGTGTAGCGCGTGATCCAGTTGGCAGCCGGACCCAGTCGAAGCTTCTCCTCGACGAAATGAATCTCGAGATCCGGACCCCTGAGGCAGACGACGCTGGGGCCTTCCGCCCACAGGCCCTCGCCGGTCTTGTCGAACTGCATGAAGAGGGAGCCGCCGCGCTCGAGGATGGAAAGCACGAGGGGCTTGCCGTCGTCCATCGTGGTCTCGTGCCACTTGAGGGGGAGCGACTGGTCGGCGAGCAAGGATCGCAAATCGCGAATCGTCGCGGCGCAGCGGGAGGCCGCGTGGCATTCGCCGGCCATCGCCAACAGGAGGAACAGGAGGCCGCCCAACCATTTCCGGTGGGAGGCGCGACTCACGGGTTGCCGTTGGGCGGGCGCAAAGTGGCGCCAGTCTATCCCTTCGTGGGATGGGCGGCCAGGAGCGATGCCTACCGCTGGAAGTTCACGTCGATCTCCACCACGCGCTTGTCCGCGCCCGCGTCGTATTTCCACTGGGAGAGGGCGCTCACGACGGCGCGGTCGAAGAGGCGGCGGGGCGTGGCGTCGAGGATCTCGACCCGGGTGACTTCCCCGGAGCCCGCCAGCGTCATGCGCGCCTTGACGGTGCCGTGATCGATGCCGGCCCGGACCGCTTCGTGGGGAAACTCCGGCTCCACGCGCTGGACGACGTGGGGATCGGCGAGGGCCGCGACGGAGGGCAGGGAAAGGACCAGGGCGCACGCAGCGTAGGCCATGCGGCGCGCGAGGGTGCGCGTGAATGCGTTCGTCATCATTTCGAAATATCTTCCAGGATCGTTGTCGGTTCGCACGATAGACCAACGGCCGGGAATGAAACATCGGCTTCATGGCCCATGACTTTGGTACTAGTCCTTGCGGCGAAGCCCGTAAAATGGGGCATGGATCCTTCGCGCAGCTTGCGATACGCCGCGATCCTCGTCTACCTCGGTCTGATGACCGTGGCGCAGGCCGCCCCCACGATCGGCGGCTGTCCCGTCTTTCCGGCGAACAACTACTGGAATACGCCCGTCGACACCCTTCCGGTGCATCCCAGCTCAGCGACCTGGGTGAATTCCATTGGTGCATTCACGAACCTGCACCCCGACTGGGGCAACGTGCTCGCGGACAACTACGGCATTCCGTACGCCACCGTGACGGGAAGCCAGGCCGCGGTGCCGATCACGTTTCCCCCCGACGGGTACGCCGACGAGAGCGATCCCGGGCCGTTCCCCATTCCGCCCAATGCACCGATCGAGGGCGGGAGCTCGAGCGACGGCGACCGGCACGTGCTCGTGGTCGACACGACGAAATGCCTCCTCTACGAGCTCTACTACGCGTTTCCCGTGAGCGGCGGGACGAGCTGGAGCGTCTATGCGTCGGCGAAATTCGACCTGCGTTCGAACGCGCTGCGGCCGGACACCTGGACCTCCGCCGACGCGGCCGGGTTCGCGATCTTTCCCGGCCTCGTGCGCTGGGACGAGGTGGCCGCGGGCGAGATCGACCACGCAATCCGCTTCACCGCGAGCCGCATCTGGGGAAGCTCCGGCGGACGGCAGTACTACCTTTGGCCCGCCCGGCACGCCTCGGGGAGCAGCACCGATTCGACGCGTCCACCGATGGGTGCACGGTTCCGGCTCAAGAGCTCGTTCGACATCTCGCACTTCGATCCGCGCACGCAGGTGATCCTGCGCGCATTCAAGAAGTACGGCCTCGTGCTCGCCGATGGGGGAAGCAACTGGTATTTCCAGGGCGTGTCCGACGAGCGCTGGCCCGATGCCGTGCTGGACGAGTTGAAGTCCGTGGGCGGCGGCAATTTCGAGGCCGTCGATACCTCCGTGATGCAGGTGGACCCGAATACGGCCGAGGCGAAACAAACCGGAAACGCCTCCGGGATCAACGTCCAGGGGCTGTGGTGGCGATCGCCTGCGGGCTCCGAGAACGGCTGGGGCGTGAACCTCACGCAGCAGGGCGACATCCTCTTCGCCACGTGGTTCACGTACGACACCGACGGCAGCGGCCTCTGGCTCGTGATGTCCGACGGGGTGAAGACGGCAGACGCCACGTACACGGGCGCGCTCTATCGCACGACCGGACCGGCGTTCAACGCGAGTCCCTGGGATCCTGCGCAGGTCTTCGTCACCGCGGTAGGTAGCGCGACTTTCACGTTCAGCGATTCGAACAACGGCACGTTCACTTACACGGTGGATGGAGCGACGCAGTCGAAGCCCATCACGCGGCAGGTTTTCTCCGCACCGCTGCCCACCTGCGTGGAGGGACTGACGTACGCTGCCGCGTCCAACTATTCGGACCTGTGGTGGCGGTCTCCCGCGGGCTCGGAGAACGGCTGGGGCGTGAACGTCACGCAACAGGGCGACATTCTCTTCGCGACCTGGTTCACGTACGACGCCGTCGGAAAGGGCATGTGGCTGGTGATGTCGGATGGCGAGAAGACGGGTCCGGGTGTCTATGCGGGCGCTCTCTATCGCACCACGGGGCCGGCATTCAACGCGAATCCCTGGAATCCCTTACAGGTGCGCATCGACCCGGTGGGCACGGCGACGTTTACATTCTCGGATATCGCCAACGGGACGTTCGCCTATACGGTCGACGGCATCTCGCAATCGAAGGCGATCACCAGGCAGGTGTATGCGGTGCCCGGGACGGTCTGCAACTGAGGGGGCTCCTGCGTGCCGTTGTCTCGGCGCAAGGTCCGCCGCGCATGGCAGAACGCGGCAGGCCTCGCCTGAATACCGAATAACATGGGCCTCATCATGGAATCCGCCGGGGACCGCCCATAGATCCCACGATCGCCTCCATCGTTCGCGAGCGCACCGGCGCGTCGTGGTCGCGCGCGCGCCAGCTCTGCAGCGACGGGCGCGTCACCGTGGACGGGCAGCGCTGTGTCGACCCGGCGACGCGCGTATCCGCGAGCGCGGTCGTGGTCGTCGATGAGCGGGGACCCAAGGCCGATCGGGGCCCGCTCGCGAAGGGCGCGATCGTCCACCACGACCGCGACCTGGTCGTGGTCGACAAGCCGCCCGGGATGCTCGCCGTCGCCGACGAGCCCGGCAACAAGGAAACGCTCGCCGAATACACGCGGATCCTGTTGCGGCGGATGGATGGCGGCGGAAGCGGCGGGGGCGGGCTCGGCGTCGTCCATCGACTCGACAAGGACACGAGCGGGCTCATGGTGTTCGCGCGGAGCGCGCAGGCGCAACGCGTCCTGGCCGCGCAATTCCGCGCGCACGACATCGAGCGCGTCTATCACGCCATCGCGCACGGGATCGTTCCCGAGGCGCGCGTCGAGACCCATCTCGTCATGGATCGCGGCGATGGTCTACGGGGTTCGTTCGGGCACTATCGCCGCGCCCGGGGTGAGCCGCCGTCAGACGCGAAGCGCGCGGTGACGTACGCGAAGCCGATCGAGGCGCTGAGGGGAGCGACGCTCGTCGAGTGCCGCCTCGAGACGGGACGTCAGCACCAGATTCGGATCCACCTCTCCGAGATGGGCCATCCCCTGGTCGGGGAGCGGGTCTACATCCGGGACTTTGCCGGCGCCAGGATCGATGCCTCGCGCACGATGCTGCACGCGCGGACGCTGGGATTCACCCATCCCCGAAGCGGCGAGCGCATTTCGTTCGCGCGCGAGGCGCCGGAGGATTTCAGGGCAACGGTCGCATCCCTCACCCCGTGAGGTGAGTTCGCGCCTACCGCTTGCGCGGGAATTGCTTTTCGAGAATCCCCAGGTAGTGTTTCCAACCCTGGTCGTGCATGCGGCCCATCTCGTCGTCGGGGAGGTTCGCGTGATGGAGCGTGAGCAGCGTGTCCTCGCCCTTCTTCCGGAAGGTGACCGTCACGACCGACTCCAGGCCGCGCGTGAAGGGCGACATCCACG
>JAAOZZ010000362.1 GCA_012274175.1 Betaproteobacteria bacterium | reverse complement strand
TCCGGGCGCTTCGCGCTCTTCGTGGGGCACGTCGAGGAGGCCGGCCGCGCCTTCCCGTTCGAGGTGTGGGTGAACGGAGCGGAGCAGCCGCGAGGACTGGGAGCGGTGGCCAAGACCCTCTCCATGGACATGCGCGCCGACGACCGCGGCTGGCTCGCGAAGAAGTTGGACGTGCTCGCGCACACCGTGGGCGAGGACGCCTTCGAGATGCGCTTCCCGCCCCACGGCGAGAAGCGCCTCGTGCCGAGCGTGGTCGCCGCGATGGCGCAGGTGGTCCGCTGGAGGTGCGAGCAGCTGCACGCGCTCGATTCGCCGACGCACACGCCGGTGCTCGATCACATGTTCAGCGTCGAGGAGCCGCGCACGGGCACCGAGGGCACGCTCTCCTGGACCGTCGACGTGGCCAACCCCGCGGCGGGCGACGAGTTCGTGGCGGGCCTGAAGGAGATCCAGCTCCCCGACGGCACGACGCGCCCGTACTCGATCTGGCTTTCGGGCCACTACCCGCGCGCGCTCGACGGCTTGACGCGCATCCTCTCGCTCGACATGCGGGTGGTCGATCCCGCATGGATCGGCATGAAGCTGCGGAAGCTCCTCGACTACTCCGAGCCGCTCGGCGATTTCATGGCCTTCGTGCCCGGGGAGCGGCGCCAGCAGACCTGGCCCTCGACGGTCGCCTACCTCGCGCGCCTGGTGATCCACCGCTACGCGATGCTGGGCGTGCTCGACGAGCGTGGCTATCCCACGCGCGAGATGGGCATCCTCGAAGCGCCTCGCGCCGACGATGAGCCCGCGGTCATGAAGGGCGCGCGCTGCCGAGAGTGCGGCAACTACACCGTGATCCGCAAGGACGGCTGCGATTTCTGCAGCGCCTGCGGATGGGTGGGGGCCTGCGGCTGAGGACCTAGGGCCGCGCGGGCTTCACCAGCGGCACGAAGCGATGGTAGAGCGGCATGGTGAGGACCATGCCCACCGCCAAGCCGATGAACCCGCCGGCGAGGGCGACGACCTTCGAGTTGAACGCATCGCCCAGGAACCACAGCCCCACGAGCGCACCGGCGAACACCGGGATCGCGGCGAGGTGGGCGCGGCCCCACGGCACGCTCACACGGCGCGCGCAATGGCCGCACGCGATGGAGCGGCTCGGGCCGAGGGATTGTTTCTGCCAGAAGGAAAAGCTCTTGCGGCCGCACCAGGGGCATTCGTACATCGGGACTCCGGGGAAGGATCGAGGCAGGCGGATGGCGCCATCGCGAAACGGGCGCCGCTGTAGTCGCCATTTTACGCGGGTGTGGGCGCTTTCCGACACGCCGCGAGCTCCGCATACGCCGTTCGGACTAGCCTTCCCGTGCGCGACCCCTCAGGGGAACGTCCAGCGGTAGACCGCGTCCAGACCCGGCAGGTAGCCCGCGCGCACCAGGATCTGGAATCGCCGCGAGATCTCCCACGTCACCCGCAAGGCCCCTTCGGCGTCCGCCAGTCCCTGCTCGTAGCTCAGGTGCACGTTGCGGGTGAGCTTCTTGCCCACGGTCACCACTTCCGCGGCCGATGCGGTGCCCGTGCGTCCCGCGACCGTGCTCTGGGGCAGCACGCCCAGCACGCTGTTGTTGCCGCTGCGGCCGATGCCCACCTCGTCGAAGCCCAGCTTCCTGCCGATGTCGCTCCCGGGATCGCCCCTGCCGAGCATCGAGGCCGCGGCCGACACCAGCACCGACGCATCTCCGGGCGCGAGGTCCGAGGGGCCGCGCCCGAGCACGAGCCACGAAAGCTTCTCCGGCTCCGGCACCTCGGGCGTGGACACGAGGCGCACGCGCGGCCGCGACGTGCTGCCCGTCACCTCGACACCCGCCTCCACGGCGAGCCCGGTGCGCATCGCCCGCACGTTGAGCAGCGGATTGTCGATGGGGCCCGCGAACTGCAGCACGCCGCGCTCGATGCTGAGCTTCTGGCCGTAGCCGTCGTAGGTGCCGCCCTCGGTGCGGATGGCGCCGCTCGCGCGCAACGCGCCGGCGGCGGCTTCTCCAGTCACGTGGACGTCGCCGGAAAGGCGCGTGTCGAGGCCGCGGCCCTGGAAGTACATGTGATCGCCCAGCGCGAAGCGCAGGTCGAGGCGGATGGGCTCGCGCGGCTTCGCGGCGGGCTCGGTGGGCTGCGAGGCGCGCACCACGATCACGTCGTCCGAAGGCGAGGGCGGGGCTGCGGCGAGAGCGCCGATCCATCCCGCGTCGGCCGCGAGGCTTCCCGTCGCGATCAATCCCTTGTCGCCCGCCTCCAGGCGCGCCTCGCCGCTCAACGCGACGAAGCGGGACGGCAACTGCATGACCGGGACCCGTGCCGCCCGGATGCGGATCGCGCCGCGCCGCGCGGAAAGGTCGATGGAGCCTTCGGCCTCGAGGGAGCCCGCGTCCCCGTCGGCTGCGGCGCCCAGCCTCGCGCGCGCGCCCTTCGGCACGCGCCACGGCGTCGATGCCGTCAGCCGCTCCAGGGCGATCGTATGCCCATCCATGCGCACCGCCACCTGCCCCCGCTCCAGCTCGAATCCGGTCTGCGGCTCGCGCAGTACCAGGTCCTGCGCGCTCGCCGTTCCCGAGACCCTCGGGTCTCCGCCCGTTCCGGAAACGGCGATGCGCGCCTCGAGCCGGCCGCCGGCCTTCGCTTCCGGGCCGAGCCACACGGCGAAGGGCGCGAGGTCCGGAACCTGCGCCGAGAGCTGCGCCGAGATGGGCGCCGCGCGGGCGAGCTGCCAGCCCTTGGCGCCGCGCTCGATCGCCGCCGAGCCTTCGCCCTCGATGCGGCCCACGTGCTCGCCGTCGATGCGCACCACGGCGCGCACGCGGCCTTGTTGCGCGACCACGCTCACGGCGAGAGCGCGCAGGCCGAGGGGCAGCGCGGGATCGCCCACGCGCAGGTCGCCCGAGACGCGATGCAGGTCGAGGGAGCCTTCGAAGGCCTGCGCCGCGCGGATGTCCCAGGCCGCCGCGATCACGAGGTTGGAGCGGGGGAGCGTTCCCAGCTTGAGGGAGCGCGCGAGGTTCTGGATCTCGAGGCCCGGCGTCGAGCCGCGCACTTCGAGCGCCTGGGGCGTCCAGCGGGTGCGAACCAGGTGCGCCTCGCCCCAATCTCCGCGCAGCGTCGCATCCCCCAGCTCCACGCGTTGCGCGGAGGCGACGAGCGTGGCGGGCGCGGTAAGCGCGAAGGCGCCGTAGCCGTTCAAGGCGAGGGACTCGACCTGGCCTTGCCATGCGAGATCGCGCGCGCGCTCGTCCACGCCCCCACGCAACACCGCGTGCAGCTTCGATTCGGCCGTCATGTCCACAGCGATGTCGAGGCGATGGGCCGAGCGCGTGCCCTTGAGCGTGGCCTCGAGGCTACGCGCGAACGGCGTGGGCGGCGTTTGCTTTCCGAGCGCCACGCCTTGCGCGCGAAGCGACGCGTCGATGGGACTCGATCGCTCGCTGCCCGCCTGCACACGCAGCGCAAGCTCGCGCACGTGCACGTTCGAAGGCAGCGCGAGGTTCGAGCCGTCGAGCGACAGGCTGCCGGCGGGGGACTCGAATGTCCCGGTGAGGCGCGCCTGGGCGTCCAGGCGGCCCGCGAGCGCCACGCCGAAGGGCCCGGCGAGCGCCGACACGTTTGGCGAATGCAGCGCGAGCTGCAGCGCGTCCCCGGGGCGGCCGAAGCGGCCCGTGGCGTCCAGCCGCGTCTCCCCCAACGTCACGTGCACGTCGCAATGCTCGATGCGATGGCGATCGCCCGCCACCGCGATGCGTCCGGCGGCGGGCAGTCCCGCGAAGCGGCTGGGCGCCAGGTCCGCGCGGAACACTCCCGCGACATTTGGCGCGAGGGTGCCCGAGACCGCAAACGTGAACGTGAGGTCGCCCGCGGCGGTCTTCACGAACGCGGACGGATCGAAGTGCTCCCCGCGGCCCTGGAAACGGAACTCCTTCTTTCCGGCGAGGGAGGCACCGCCGCTCGCGACCACCGTGCCCGCGCCAGTGCGCACGCGCATCGCCTCGATGTCGAGACGCTCCCGCGCGAGCACCGCGCTCCCGTCGATACGGAAGCGCGGATCCTCCAGGGCCACCTCGAAGCGCTGCGAGTCCTTGCGCGCCGAGACCGCCACGGTGCCCGAGAGCTTCGTCTCCTGCAGCCCCCGTTGCAGCGCGGCGAGATCGACCCCCGCCACGTGCAGCCGCGCGTGCACGGAGCCCTTCTCCACCGCGCCTTCGCCCTCCACGCTTCCGCCCCCCAGCAGCGCGAGGCCGAGCCCCGTCACGTCCACGCGCTCGGGGGTCGCGGAGATGCGCGCCGTGGCGGAGCCGAACGGCAACTTCCGCTGGTCCCACGGGCCCGGATCGGCGTTGACGATGCGCACCGGGCCGGCGAATCCGCGCCCCTCGGGCGCGAGATTCGCCTCGAGCGCGAGGCGCGTGGCGGGCAGTCCCGCGGCGAGGCGCGCGAGATCCACGTCACGGGCGCTCACGGTCAGCGACTTCACGGGCGTGGAGGAGAAAGGGGTGAGCACCGCCCGGGCGCTCGCCCGCGTGCCCGCGAGCTCGGCGTCCACGTCGGCTTCGAACGAGGCGAGCGTTCCGTGGAGCTTCGCGGTCGCGCGCAGCGCTCGCTCCTGCAGCGCGCCGTCGAAGGACCCCGACAGCTCGAGCGCGAAGGGAGTCGTGTTGCCGAGCGTGCCGGACACGCGTGCCGCGCCGAATTCGGTGCGCACCGCCGCCTCGCCGATGGTCCAGCGCGTCCGATCGCCTTCGCCCCGCAGCACGATGTCGTGGAGCACCACGTCCTTCGCGCGCGCGGCATCGCGGGCCGCCTGCTTCGATCGCGGATCCTTCGCATCGCGCTCCGCGGCGGTGATGGCCCCATAGCGCAGCGTGTCGATGCGCCCGTCCTCGAGGCGCACCGGATAGGGCGGCGTGAATGACACCGGCAGGCGGGCCGCCCCGGCCGAGGAAGCCGTGCGCACCTCGATGCTTCCCGCGTGCAGCCGGTGCACGACGAGCCATCCGCGCAGGGGATCGAGGGGCGAAGTGTCCAGCACGAGGTCGTCGATGCGCACGTAGAGGTCCGGGCGGTCGATCTCGATCCGCCGGATGCGCAGCGTCCCTCCGAGGCGCCCCTCGACGCCTTCGATCTTCGCGCCGTGGCCCAGCAGGTTCGCGACCTTCGCCACCACGAGCTGCGCGCCGCCCGGCGTGGCGACGATCCACCAGCCGAGCGCCGCGAGGAGCGCCGCGATGGCCAGCACGGCGGCGAGCGCGATGGCGAGCGCCCGGCGAAATCGGCGTCGCGGCGCGGGAGGCGGAGGCGGGGAATCGATCGCGCTCATGGCGGCCTCAGAAAGCCACGGTCACGGAAAAGGAAAGGCGCAGCTTGCTGTCGCGCTCCGCATAGGCGAGGTCGAGGGCGAGGGGCCCGGCGGGCGTCCTGTAGCGCGCGCCCACGCCGTAGCTCGGGTTCAAGCGCAGGTCGCGCGCCGCATCGGCCGCATCTCCCACGTCGAGGAACACCGCCCCGCCCCACTTCTCACGGAACCAATGCACGTACTCGGCCGTGCCCGTGGACAGGAAGCGCCCGCCCACCACCGCCTCGCCTTCCCGCGCCCCGAGGCTTTCGTAGGCGTAGCCGCGGTTGGAGTGGGAGCCGCCGGCGCGGAAGAGGAAGTCCTCGGGCAGGTTCGCGCGGCTGGGCGCGAAGGTGCGCCCGATCTCCGTGCGCAGGAGGACCTGGTCCACGCCGGTGAGCGGGATCCAGAACTGGTACTGGCCGTACGCCTTGAAGAAATCGTCGCCCGAGGCAAGCCGCCTGGAGCCCGCGGCGAGCTGCACGTTGAGCACGCCGCCGCGGCGCGGGTCGTAGAGGTCGTCGACGTGGCGCCACGTGGCCGAGATCACGGGCGCGAGCGCCCGCTTGATGCGCGGATCGGAGCCTTCGGGGAACGCGCGCTCGACCTGGTACGACAGTCCCACCCGGGTCTCCACCGCGCCGAGCTCGAAATGGCGATACCCCGCGACGGCGAAGCGGCTGAAGGCGAGCTTCTGCACCGTGCTGTGCTCGGCGAGCACTCCCACGCTGTCCTTGAACGGGATGCCCCGGCCGTGCCGCATGCCCACGAGGCCCGGCGGAAGGTACACGTCCAGGTATCCGATCTGCTCTTCCTCGCCCGCGCGCACGGAGCTTTGCAGGTCGAGGCCGCGTCCCAGGAGGTCGCGGTCGCGGAACGCCGTCTCGGCCCGGGCGCCGTCGTCGGTCCCGTAGCCCAGGGATACGCCCACCTCCCGGCGCGGCCGCTCCACCACGGCGATCTTCACCGGCACGTCGAGCGGGCGCGAGGCGTCGCGGTCGATGTCCACCACCACGCTCGAGAACCAGGGGCCGCCCTGGATCGCGTGCTGCAGGTCCTCGAGGCGCTCGCGGCTGTAGCGCTCGCCGGACCTGAGGTCGATCATTCGGCGCACCACCGACTCCGGGTAATGGCGCAATCCCTCGATCCCGACCGTGCCCAGCGTGAAGGCCGGTCCGCTGTCGAGGACCAATCGCAGGCTCGCCGTGGCACTCTCGGCGTCCACCCGCGCCTGGCTGCCGGACAAGGCCGCGGCGGCATAGTCCTCGTCGGCGGCCGATTCCTGCAGCCGGGTCTTGGCCGCTTCCCAGTCGGGGCTGCGAAAGGGCGCTCCGGGCTTCATCGTCCACGCGGATCGCAGCCGCTCGCGCCGTTTCGCGCGTTCCTCGCCTTCCCCTGCGAGGTCGCCGGCGAACGTGATCTCGATTGCGCTCACCACCGTGCGCGGGCCCGGAGTGACCGTCACCGTCGCGCGCTCCCTCGCTTCGCCTTCGAACCGGATGTCGAGCACCGGCGAGAAATAGCCCTCGGAGGCGGCGATCTCCGGCACGCGCCGGCGCACGTCGCGCACCCAGGATCGCAGCGCCACGCCGCGCGGCTGGTCCGCATCCGGAACCGGCGGCGGAAGGTACTTCCGGTAGAGATCGCGCAGCCCCCGGGGCGCCTCCCACGTCACCACGAGCGCCGGGCCGCCGGAAGCGCGAGCCGCGTCGCCGCTGGGCGCAGCCTCGGCGGGGGCCGGCGGCGCCTGCTGCGCGATGGCGGCGCAGGAGGCGGCACAAGCCAGCAGGAATGGGGCGAGCGTTCTCACGGGGGCCTGGAGGAGAAGGCGATGTCGGGGCCAAGGATTCCGTCGCGGGCCGTCGGATGCCCCGATGCCATTGGAAGTCCCCGCCACGCAAGACCGCTCGGGGCCACGACTAGTTCCTCCATGGGTTGCGCCGCGATCGGCGCTAGCGCCGCGCGAGCTGGATCGCGGACCCCAGCACCAGGGCGCCGCCGGCGAGCTGCACCGGCGCGAGGGTCTCGCCCAGGATCCACCACGCGAGGGCCACCGTCACCACCGGCTCCAGCGTCGAGGCGATGGAAGCGGTGGCCGCGCCCACGCGCTTCAACCCCGCGAGGAAGGCCATGATCGCCACGACGGTGCAGAAGAGCGCGATCGCGAGCACCGCGGCCCAGCCCCACCACACGACGGGAAAATGCGGTGGGCGGAAGATGCTCGCGAGTGCGAGGCTCGCTCCCGCCGACAGGCACACCACCGTCGCGCTCGCGAGCGCATCGGCCGCCCAGAGTGCGCGCGCACCCACCACGATGTAGACCGAGTAGAACGCCGCGGCGGCCAATCCCAGCGCGATGCCCGCGGGCGTCCCGCGACCCCCGCCCAGGGTGAGCACCACGCCGGCGAAGCTCACGGCGAGCAGCACCCCGTTGCGGCGCGTGAGGCGCTCGTGGCCCAGCGCCGCCGCGAGCAGGCATACGAGCGTCGGATACGCGTAGAGCAGCAGCGCGACCAGTCCCGCGGAGGCGTGGTCGAGGGCCGCGAAGTAGCACGCGGCCTGCCCCGCGTAGCCCACCGCGCCCATGCCGATCGCCACCGCGAGCGTGCGTCCCCGGGGCCACGGGCGCTTCGCGGCCGCCATCCACGCGGCCAGCAGCGCGCCCGCGATCCAGAAGCGCGCGAGAAGGAGGCCCACCACGTCGGCGCCGCCCGCGTAGGCGAAGCGCGCGAAGATCGCCATGGCGCCGAACGCGACCGCGGAAACCAGGATGAGACCGAGGCCGGAAGCGAGGCCTTCGCGCGCAGCCGCGCCCATCAGACCCGGCGGGGGGCGCGCCCGGCGAGGAGCTCCATGCGCTTGCCGAGGCGCTCCACCCCGTCGCGCAGCTCCGCCACGTCGCGCACGAATCCTTCCACCTTCACGCGGGAAGCGATGAGGGGCGACTCCTCGGTCCAGTATTCCGCCGCGCCCTGGCCCACGCGCAGCGCCGCGTCGCGGGCCCAGCCGCCGAGCTCGCGCGCGCCTTGCACCATGCGATGGGCGGCGATGTCGCCCACCAGCCGCGACAGGTCTTCCTCCACGTCCCAGGTGAGGTTGCGCGCGAGGAACGAGACTTCCTGCGCGAGCTCCATGTCGCCTTCCATCTCGATCGCGCGGAAGGCCGCTTCTTCCTGGGCCGCCAGGCGCGGCAGCAGGAAGGGCGAGATGCGCACGTCGAGGTCGCGCACGGCGCCCGGCATGGCGGCGGCCACTTCGCCGGTAGTCTGGACCGTGAACGCGACGGTGAACGGGCCCACGTGGAAGGCGGCGGTGAGGCCCGCGTGCCGGCGCAGGCGCTCGAGCGCGAGCGGCGCGCTCCTCAGCACGTGGTTCACGGCGCCCGCCGCCGGATGGGGGAAGAGCGCGCTCACAGCTTGTATCCGCGGTGCAGGGCGACCACGCCCGCGGCGAGGTTGAAGTATTCAACGCGCGCGAGCCCCGCGGCCTCCATCATCGCCTTCAGGGTCTCCTGGTCGGGATGCATGCGGATCGATTCCGCGAGGTAGCGATAGGCCGCCTCGTCGCGCGCCACGAACTTGCCGAGCGCGGGAAGGACCGAGAACGAGTACGCGTCGTAGGCCTTCGCGAGCGGCTTCCACGGGCGGGAGAATTCGAGCACGAGCACCCGTCCCCCGGGGCGCGCCACCCGCGCCATCTCCGAGAGAGCGCGCTCCTTGTGAGTCATGTTGCGCAACCCGAAGGCGACCGAGACGCAGTCGAAGGTGTCGTCGGGGAACGGCAGCTTCTCTGCGTCGCAGCGCGCGAGCGGCGGGAAGAACCCGTGGTCGATCATCCGGTCGCGGCCCACGGCGAGCATCGCCGCGTTGATGTCGGTCATCCACACCTGGCCCGCGGGACCCGCGCGCGAGGCGAACGCCCGGGCGAGGTCGCCGCTTCCCGAGGCCACGTCGAGCACCCGGGAGCCGGGACGCACGCCGCTCATCTCGAGGGCGAAGCGCTTCCACACCCGGTGCAGGCCGAGGGACATCAGGTCGTTCATGAGGTCGTAGCTCGGGGCCACGGAGCGGAACACCTCGCCCACGCGCCGCGCCTTGTCCTCCTCGCTCACCTGCTGGTACCCGAAGTGGGTGGTGGGCTCGCTCACGGGTCGCGGCTCTTGCCCGCCTGCTCGAGGCGGGCGAGGTACGACTTCCAGTTCGATTCCCGCTTGGCTCCCAGGTCGCGCAGGTATTCCCACGAGAAGATGCCGGTGTCGTGCCCGTCGGTGAAGCCGAGCTTCAGGGCGTACACGCCGACGGGCTCGACCTCGCCGATGCCCACGTCGCGCTTGCCCGTCTGCAGCACCTCCTGGCCCGGCCCGTGTCCGCGCACTTCCGCCGAGGGCGAGAAAACGCGCAGGTACTCGCACGGCAGCTCGTAACGCACGCCGTCGTCGAAGGCGATCTCCAGCACGCGCGACTGCCGGTGCAGCGTGATCTCGGTGGGGCGGGGTGTCTTTTCGTCCATGGGTGGCGTTCGCGCCGCGGCAAGCGGCCTCGGGCAAGCACCGATTATCGCATCGGCGCGGGCGCGGCGGGATTTCGCCCGCGGCGGGCGCCTCGCGCCCCTTTCGCGCCGTGCCTTAAGATGACGCCATGATCGGCATCCTCATCGTCTCCCACGGCGCCTTCGGCGAGTCCCTCATCCACTGCGCGAGCCACGTGCTCGGCAAGCGCCCGCTCTACCTGCGCCAGCTGGGCGTGACCGTGCACGACGACCCGGACGCGATCCTCCCGGTGGCCGAGGACCTGGTGCGCTTCCTGGACCAGGGCGCCGGGGTGCTCGTCCTCACCGACATCTACGGCGCGACGCCGTCCAACGTGGCGGTGCGGCTGCTCAAGCCGGGGCGCATCGAGGGGGTTTCGGGCGTGAACCTGCCGATGCTCATCCGCGCCCTCAACTACCGCGAGCAGCCGCTTGCCACCGTGATCGAGAAGTCCCTCTCCGGGGGCACCGAAGGGATCATGCGTATGGCCCACTCGAGCTCCAACGACCCATGATCAAGCGCACGATCCCGGTCACCAACAAGCTCGGGCTGCACGCGCGGGCCTCGGCCAAGCTCACCCAGGCGGCCTCCCGCTTCCAGAGCGGCGTGTGGATCACGCGCAATGCCCGGCGCGTCAACGCCAAGAGCATCATGGGCGTGATGATGCTCGCCGCGGGCATGGGCTCCTCGATCGAGCTCGAGGTCGACGGTCCCGACGAGGCCGCCGCCGCCGCCGCGATCGAGGCGCTCTTCGCCGACAAGTTCGGCGAGGGCGAGTAGGCGGCCATGGGCGCCGAGGGCGCGCGCGGGCCCGAGTCCACCGTGTGCTTCACGATGCACGGCATCGCCGTGTCCACCGGCATCGCCATCGGGCATGCGCACCTCTTCGCGGGGATGTCGGCGGAGGTGGACCATTACGCCATCCCGGCTTCCGACGTGGTGCGCGAGCAGCGCCGGTACGACCGTGCGGTGAAGGAAGTGCGCGAGGAGCTGCGGGAGCTGGGCGAGAGCGTGCGGCACAGCACCTCCGCGGAGCTGGCCCCGTTCGTGAAGGTCCATTCGATGCTGCTCGACGACGACGCCTTCACCGAGGCGCCGCGGGAGATCATCCGCGAGCAGCGCTGCAACGCGGAGTGGGCGCTGCGGGTGCAGCTGGACGAGCTCCTCGCCCAGTTCACCGACATCGAGGACCCGTACCTGCGCGAGCGCGAGGCGGACGTGCGCCAGGTGGCCGAGCGGGTGCTGGCCGCCCTCGCCGGCAGCCGCCAGCGCATCCCCGTGAAGCCCACGCGCGAGGACGCCACCATCCTCGTGGCGAAGGAGCTCTCCCCCGCGGACGTGATCCTCTTCCGCAGCCACCCGTTCGCCGGGTTCATCACCGACCTGGGCGGGGCCACCTCCCACACCGCCATCGTGGCCCGCTCCATGAACATCCCGGCGATCGTGGCGCTGCACCACGCGCGATCCCTGATCCGCGAGGACGAGCTGATCGTGATCGACGGCACCCAGGGCGTGGTGATCGTCAATCCCGACCGCAGCGTGCTCGCGGAATACCGCCTGAAGCAGAACCAGTCGCGGCTCGAGCGCGACAAGCTGAAGCGGCTGAAGAGCGCGGCGGCCACGACCCTCGACGGGGAGGAGGTCCAGCTCTGGGCCAACATCGAGCTGCCCGCGGACGTCGAGCCGGTGCGGGCGAGCGGAGCCACGGGGATCGGCCTGTTTCGCAGCGAGTTCCTGTTCATGAACCGCCGCGACCTTCCCGACGAGGTGGAGCAGTACGAGGCGTACCGCGAGGTGGTGGAGGGCATGAAGGGCCTGCCGGTCACGATCCGCACCCTCGACATCGGCGCCGACAAGTCCCTCGACGGGGAGGAGCACCTCACGGTGAACCCCGCCCTGGGGCTGCGGGCGATCCGCTACTGCCTGTCGGAGCCCGACGTCTTCAATACGCAGCTGCGCGCGATCCTGCGCGCCTCGCGCCACGGCAAGGTGCTGATCCTGATCCCCATGCTCACCAGCTGGCACGAGCTGAACCAGGCGCTGGGGGCGGTCGACCGCGCGCGCGCGCAGCTTCGCGCCGAGGGCGTGAAGTTCGACGAGGCGGTGCCCATCGGCGGCATGATCGAGGTGCCGGCCGCGGCGATCGCGCTGCCGATGTTCATCCGCAAGCTCGATTTCCTCTCGGTGGGGACCAACGACCTGATCCAGTACACGCTCGCCATCGACCGCACCGACGACAAGGTGGCGCACCTCTACGACCCGCTGCACCCGGCGGTGCTCAGCCTCATCTCGGGCGTGATCCGCACCGCCAACCAGCACGGCAAGCCCGTGGCGGTATGCGGCGAGATGGCGGGCGACGTGGAGCTCACGCGGTTGCTGCTGGGGTTCGGGTTGCGCCACTTCTCGATGCATCCCGCGCACGTGCTCACGGTGAAGCAGCGGGTGCTCGGCACGAGCCTCGCCGAGGCCGCGCCGATCGTCGCGCGCATCCTGAAGACCGACGAGCCCGAGCGGCTGAAGGCGCTCATGGTCAAGCTCAACGCCTAGGAGGTGCCGCCCGGCCCGGGCAGGGCGCGGATCCTCTCCCGAGGGGGATTTGCGGTAAGATGGCCGCCTACGCGCCGATTTGAGCTCCGATTGCGGGCGCGAAATAAATGCGGCTAAACGAGTGACGTCCCGGAAACCCGACGCCGCCTCGTTCAGGCCGTCGGGTTTTTTCATGGCCGATCCGCAACCCCATTCGGTCGGGGCCGTCCTGGCGCAGCGAGCCGGGTTCCTCGAGCCGTTGATCCTCAAGGCGGGCAAGACCCTCGCCTCGTACGAGCTCGTCTACGAGACCTACGGGACGCTCAACGCCGAGCGCTCCAACGCGGTGCTGGTGTGCCACGCGCTCTCGGGCAGCCACCACGTCGCCGGCTGGTACGCCGAGGATCCCAAGAAGGTCGGCTGGTGGGACAACCTGATCGGCCCGGGCAAGCCCATCGACACGGATCGCTTCTTCGTGATCGGCGTGAACAACATCGGCGGCTGCCACGGATCCACCGGCCCCGGGTCCGTCGACCGCGCGACCGGGCAGCCCTACGGGGCGGCCTTCCCCCTGGTCACGGTCGAGGACTGGGTCGCATCCCAGGCGCGCCTCATGGACCGCCTGGGCATCGGGCGGCTCGCCGCGGCGATCGGCGGATCGTTGGGCGGCATGCAGGCGATGCAATGGACGCTTTCCTACCCGGATCGCATCGGGCATGCGCTCGTCATCGCCGCCGCCTCGCGGCTTTCCACCCAGAACATCGCCTTCAACGACGTGGCGCGCCAGGCGATCGTCTCGGACCCGGATTTCCACGGCGGCAACTTCTACGCCCACAAGGCGATCCCGGCGCGAGGACTCAAGCTCGCGCGCATGCTCGGGCACATCACGTACCTGTCCGAGGACCTGCTGATGGAGAAGTTCGGGCGCGTGTTGAAGCGCGACGAATACGGGTTCAACTACGACGTGGAGTTCGAGATCGAGTCGTACCTCCGGTACCAGGGCGACAAGTTCGCGCAGGTCTTCGACGCCAACACGTACCTGCTGATGACCAAGGCGCTCGACTACTTCGACCCGGCGAAGGAAACCGGCGGCGACCTCGCGCGCGCCCTTTCGGCGGCGAAGGCGGGATTCTTCGTGGCGTCGTTCGCGAGCGACTGGCGCTTCCCGCCGGAGCGCTCGCGGGAGATGGTGAAGGCGCTGGTGGCCTCGCGCAAGGCGGTGACCTACGCCGAGATCGACGCGCCCCACGGCCACGACGCGTTCCTGCTGGACAATCCCCATTACCACCAGCTCGTGGCCGCGTACATGGATAACGTGGCGCGCGAGGTGGGTGCGGGCGAGCGGCGCACGGCGCTCGTCCTCGCCGCCACCGAGCTCGCGGAGATGCGCGGCTACGGCGCGGGGCGGGAGGGCGCGTGACGCAGCGCCACGACTTCGAGCTCATCGCCTCGTGGATTCCCGAGGGCTCCCGCGTGCTCGACCTGGGATGCGGCGACGGCACGCTCATGGCGGGCCTCGCGACGACCCGCGGGGCCACGGGGTACGGCATCGAGATCGAGGAAGCGAGCGTGCTCGCGAGCGTGAAGAACGGGATCCACGTGATCCAGAACGACATCGAGGACGGCATGACGGCGTTCGAGGACAACGCCTTCGACTTCGTGATCCTCTCCCAGACGCTGCAGGCGATGCGCAACGCCGAGCGGGTGCTGAACGAGATGCTGCGGGTGGGGCGCGAGGGGATCGTCACCTTCCCCAACTTCGGCTACTGGCGCCATCGCATGGATATCCTGCGCGGGCGCATGCCGGTATCGCGCACGCTGCCCTACAAGTGGTACGACACGCCCAACATCCACCTGTGCACGGTGAAGGACTTCGAGGACCTGTGCGCGGCCGTGGGCGCGGAGATCCTCGACGAGCGCGTGATCCACGGCGGACGCACCGTCAAGGTCCTGCCCAACCTCCTGGGAAGCACCGGCGTCTTCCGCTTCCGCCGCAAGCCCTAGGGAGCCTAGCGGCGCCGGTCCAGGCGCGGGCGGCTGCGGCGCTCCTCGTGCAGCGCGCGCAGGAGCCGGTCCGTGACCGCCTGCAGCCGCTCGGCGCGGCGGATCGCATCCTCGACGTCCTTGCGCCGGCGCGCGAGGAACGCACGGTCCACCACCTGGGCCTCGGGCTGCGATTCTCCACCGGGCCCCGGATCCCAGAGGCCGCGGGCGAGCTGGATGCGCGTGGCCTTGCTGCTGGTGTCGCGCATGTATGCCGAGCGGTTGAGCATCTTGCGCGTGCGGTCGGCCGCCTCGAGCTTCGCCGCGAGGCCGTCGAAGTCGAAGGCGCTCGTGAGGCCATGGAAGGCGAACAGGTCGCGCACCGCGGCGATGTACTGCCGCGGCCGCGGGAGCTTGAGGATCACGCGCCCCTGCTTGATCGAGATCTCCATCAGGCTGTACATCACCTGGCCCAGCACCCAGTCGAGGTAGGCGTGGCGCGCGAGCGTCACGCCGATGCTCGCGGCGATGGACGCGGGCAGCCCCTGGGTGAGGGGCACGAGCGCGGTGTTGAAAGTCGCGGACTTCCTGCGCATGGCTAGGGCCTCCGGTCGAGCGATTCGATGGCGCGGCGCTTCCAGGCGAGAATGGCGAGCCCCGGAAGCGCCACGAGGAACGTGAGGAAGAAGAAGGTACCCCAACCGAGGCCGAGGTAGCGCGGGTCGGTGGCGAAGCCGGCGGCGGGCCCCACGTACACCCGCCCGAACGAGGCGAGCGCGGAGAGCAGCGCGTACTGGGTGGCGGTGAAGCGGTGGTCGCACAGTGCCATGAGCAGGGCCACGAAAGCGGCGGTCCCCATTCCTCCCGCAAAATTCTCGAAGCCCACGGCGAGCACCATCAGGGGGTAGCTCTTGCCGGCGAGCGCCAGCGCCATGTACGCGAGGTTCGACACCGCCTGCAGGATCCCGAATGCGAAGAGCGACCGGTACAGTCCCAGCCGCACCATGAGCGTCCCGCCGAACACCGCGCCCACGATGGTCGCCGCGAGTCCCATGCCCTTGTTCACGTAGCCCACGTCCGCCAGGGAGAAGTGCGCTCCCCGCAGCAGGAAGGCCGTGGTGAGCGAGCCGGCGAATGCATCTCCCAGCTTGTAGAGCACGAGCAGCACCAGGAGCCACCACGCGTCCTGGCGGGAGAAGAATTCCCGCAGCGGTTCCACGAAGGCCTCGCGCAGCGTGCGCGGCGCGGGTGCGGCGAACTGCGGCTCGCGGCCGAGGAGCGTGGCGACGATGCCCACCGCCATCAGCGCGGCCATCACGAAGTAGGTCTGCCTCCACCCAAGGCCCGCGAACCACGGCGAACCCGCCACCAGCACGAACGCGAGCGCGCCGGACACGAGCATCGCGGTGCGGTAGCCCACCACGGTGAGGGCTCCGGCGAGGCCGCGCTGCTCCGGGCTCGAGATGTCGGTGCGGTAGGCGTCGAACACGATGTCCTGGGAAGCCGAGGCGAAGGCCACGAAGAGGGCCAGCACGGCGAGGGCCGCGAGGTCCTCGCGCGGCGAAAGCATCGCCATGGCGGCGATCCCCGCGGCGAGCGCGGCCTGGGTCACGATGAGCCACCCGCGCCGGCGTCCCAGCAGCGGCGGGACGAAACGGTCCATGGCGGGCGCCCAGAGGAACTTCCACGTGTACGGGACGCCCACGAGGGTGAAGATGCCGATGGTCGAGAGGTCCACGCCGTCGACCGTCATCCACGCCTGCAGCGTCCCCGAGGTGAGCGCCAGGGGAAGGCCGGAGGAGAACGCGAGCAGCAGGATGACCGCGAGGTTGCGGTCGCGCAGGACCGCCGAGTAATCGTGCGACGCTTTCAAGATGCGCACAGGATAGCGCACCGCGCGCGCGGCGCGCTCCCGGGCGCTCTAGAATGGGGGGCTGGATACGCACGCCCGATCCGCGGCGACGAACCCACGACGACGAGGCCCCGCGATGGACAAGGTGACCAAGACCGACGCCGATTGGAAGGCGCTGCTCACGCCCATGCAGTACGAGGTGACCCGCCACCACGGCACGGAGCCCGCATTCACCGGCGAGTACGACCGGGCGAAGGACGCCGGTACGTATCTCTGCGTTTGCTGCGGCCAGGAGCTCTTCAGCTCCCAGGCGAAGTTCGATTCCGGGACCGGCTGGCCCAGCTTCTGGCAGCCGGTCGCGAAGGACGCGGTCGAGGAAAAGAGCGACCGCGGCTGGTTCGTCACGCGCACCGAGGTGCTGTGCGCGCGCTGCGACGCGCACCTGGGCCACGTGTTCGACGACGGGCCGCAGCCCACGGGCCTGCGCTACTGCATGAACTCCGCGGCGCTCAAGCTGCGCAAGGCCTAGGGGGCCGCCCCGGCGCGGGCCGGGGCGATGCCCGCTACGGCGCGGGCGACGGCTCGATCTTCCCGAGCTTTTCCAGTCGGAGGCGGATCGAACTCTGGGTGCGCGCGTGCTTGCGCGCCATCTCGGGCATCCCGATGCCCGAATCGAATTCCGCGGCGAGGGTGTGGTCCTCGCCTTCGGTCCACGGCTTGCCGAAGTTGGCGGGAAGCCGCGCGCGGCGGCGCTCGCGCTCGACCTCGCGCGACATGAGGTCCACCGCGGAGAAAAGCGCCCGCAGCGCGCGCGGCTCCGCGTAGGGACTGGTCGGGGGATACGCTTCGCCGGTGACCGGGTTGACGCCGTCGGCGAGCGCGCGAACGATGGGCAGTGCGGCATCGAGCTGCATGGGTTTCTCCCTGAACTGGGTAGTGATGACTTGCATCGGGGCGCGGCGATCGGATCGAACGCGCGCGCTTCCCGAAAAACGCCGCGCGCTGCGCGCGGTTGACCCGCCTCAGTGCGCATCGATGGGGGGTGCCGGGGATTGCATGTCCAGGGCGAGGCACGCGGCCCCGGCGGTCACCGCGTGGTCGCCCAGGCGGGCCACGACGATCTTGGCCGCGCGCGCCGCACCCGGCGCCGCGTGGGCTTCGACCGCCTTGCGGACTTCTCCGCGGAGCAGCGCCGGCATCGCGGCCACGAGGCCGCCGCCCAGCACCACCACGTCGGGGTTGATGAAATCCACGAGGTTGGAGATCGCCGCGCCCAGCACCGCCGCGCGGCCGCGGGCACCGACGTGACCGACATCGGCAGCGGCGACATCGCGGCGGCGATCCGCGCCGGCGACAAGGCGGTGGAG
>JAAOZZ010000361.1 GCA_012274175.1 Betaproteobacteria bacterium | reverse complement strand
GCGCCGGCGGAAGTCGCGGCACTCGCGGGCAGCACGAGCTGCTCGAGATGGGAGATCGACGTGAGGCGCAGCACGTCGGGAATGCGGATCGCGAAATCGAGGTGCGCCTTCTGCGCGATCGCGTTCGGCCCCTGGGAGCCGGATGCCGCGAGGCTTCCGCCGGAGGCCGCCAGGAACGCCGCGGCGAAGGCGAGGGCCGGAATCGCGCGTCGGAGGATTTTCGGCATACCCATGTTCGCAAGGCCATCGAAAGTTGATGAATCGATGGTAGGGCGATGCCGTGCGGGACAGTGTCAACGACTGTGTCGAAAGACCCCTCGGAATGTCAACGATTGTGTCCGCCGCCGCGCAGCGGCCTGAAGCGGGGCTGGCGGATCGCTACAGCGCGCTGATCGCGGAGCGGTAGACGCGGCCCGCCTCGTCCGCGCGGTTGACCGTGGTGCCCAGGTCGCGGATCAGGCCGTCCTTGAGGCCGTAGGCCCAGCCGTGCACCCAGAGCTCCTGTCCGCGGCTCCACGCATCGTGCACGATCGTGGTCTGGCACACGTTGGCCACCTGCTCGATCACGTTCAGCTCGCACAGCCGATCGATGCGCTCCGGTATCCCGGAGAGGCCGTCCACCAGCGCATCGTGCTTGGCGTGCACGTCCTGGATGTGCCGCAGCCAGTTGTCCGCGAGGCCCACGCGCTGGTGCTGGAGCGCGGCCGACACGCCGCTGCACCCGTAGTGGCCGCAGACGATGATGTGCTCCACCTTGAGCACCTCCACGGCGAACTGCATCACCGACAGGCAATTCAGGTCGCTGTGCACGACCACGTTGGCGATGTTGCGATGCACGAACAGCTCTCCGGGCGCGAGTCCCACGATCTCGTTGGCCGGCACCCGGCTGTCGGCGCAGCCGATCCACAGGTAGCGCGGCCGCTGCTGGCCCAGGAGGCGCGAGAAGAACTCCGGGTCCACGCGGCGGATGCGCTCGGACCAGGCGCGGTTGTTCTCGAAGAGGTGGGAAAGCGAGAGCATGGGGAGCGTTCTGGCCGCATTCTAGCGCGGCGCGGGCGGGCCCTTCACGGCGGCACGAGCTTCAGGCGCTGGACCTTGCCCGACGGCCCCTTCGGCAACTCTCCCATGAAGCGGAAGGTCTTCGGCGTCTTGAAGCGGCCGAGTTCCGCTTCGCAGAACGCCCGCAGGTCCGCTTCGCTCGCCGCCATGCCGGGCTTCAGCACCACCGCGGCGAGGATCTCCTGGCCGTAGTGCGGGTCGGGTACGCCCACCGCCGCCGCCTCGAGCACGGCGGGATGGCGGTAGAGCGCCTCGTCGATCTCCCGCGGGGCGATGTTCTCGCCGCCCTTGATGATGAGCTCCTTCAGCCGGCCGGTGATGAAGAAGAACCCGTCGGCGTCGCGCAGGCCCAGGTCCCCGGTGTGCAGCCAACCGTCGGGCGCGAGGTCCTTCGCCGTGGCCTCGGGCGCCTTGTAGTACTCCTTCATCACGTTCGGGCCGCGCACCAGGATCTCCCCCGGCACTCCGTCGGGCAGCTCCCTTCCCGACTGCGGGTCCACGACCTTCGCCTCGTTGCCGAACGCCCGGCCGGGGCTGCCGATCTTGCGCTGCGCCGGATCGAGCGGGTTGGTGAACACCGGCGCCGCCGTCTCGGTAAGCCCCATCGTCTCGATGATGCCGATGCCGAAGCGCTCCTCGAAGGCTCGGTGGTGCTCGGGCGCGAGCGGCGCGGAGGCCGAACGGCAGAAGCGAATCGCCGAGATCGCGAGCCCGGCGTCGCGCGGATCGGGGCCGGCGAGAAGAAACGAGATGATCGTGGGCACGACGTTGATCCAGGTGCAGCGGTGCTCGCAGGCGAGCGGCCAGAACTCGCCCGCCGAGAAGCGGTGCGGCATCACGACGCTGCCGCCGTGCACGAGGGGGGCGGCGGCCGTCACGATCTGCGCGTTGATGTGGTAGAGCGGCAGCACCGCGAGCACCCGGTCGGATTCACCGAGGGCGTGGGCGCGGGAAACGAACGTGCCCCCGGCCACCACGTTGCCATGGGTGAGCACCACGCCCTTGGGAACGCCGGTGGTGCCCGAGGTGTACATCATGAGCGCTTCGGTCCGGGGCTCGAGGGGCGCGAGGCTCGTGCCCGCGAGCGGGGCATCGTCCACGAACTCCTCGCAATCGGGATCCACGGTGACCAGCTCGATCGCGCGCCCGGCGCGCGCCGCCGCCGCCGCGAGCCGCTCGCGCTCGGCGGGGGCCACGAAGACGAGCCGCGCGTCGCAGTGGCCGAGCACGTATTCGAGCTGCGAGGCTTGCGCGAGCAGGTTGAGCGGCGTGACCACCCGCCCCGCGTACATCACCCCGACGAAGAGCCGCGCGGTCTGCAGGCCGTTGGGCATGAACGTGGCGACGCGCTCGCCTTGCGCGATGCCCCGCGCCGCGAGGAACGCGGCGAGCCGCAGGCTCGCCTCCCGCAGCCCCGCGAAGGTGAGGATGCGGCCCGTCTCCGGGGCCAGCAGCCAAGGCCGGCCGGGCCTCGCCGCCGCCTGCTCGTCGACGAGGGCGCGAATCGTCTCGCCCATCTACGCGCCGTATTTCCCGTGGTAGGCCCCGAAGATCTCGCTTTCCGCGGGGACCTTCTCGGGAATGGGCCGCGCGATCCGGGTGATGTTGAGGAAGTGCCGCCAGTGCATGTTGTCGGAGAAGCCGTTGCCGCCCCAGGTGCCGCAGCCCATGGAAAGCGAGAACGGCAGCCCGTTGTCGAAGCTGCCCCCGGTGGCGATGCAGTGGGCCTGGTTCACGATCACGCGCGCCACGGGCATCTCGAGGCCCAGGCGCAGGGCCTGGGCCCCGTCGCGGCTGTGCAGCGACACCGAGTGGCCCTTGCCCTGGAAGTCGTAGATGCGCCGCGTGATCGCGAACGCCTCGTCGAAGTCCCGCGCACGGTATACCGCGAGCACGGGAGAGAGCTTCTCGCCGGAAAACGGATAGGAAGGGCCGACGCCGGACTCCTCCACCATCAGGAAACGCGCGTCGAGCGCGGCGGGGCGCTCGAGGCCCGCGAGCCGGGCGATGCGCGGCGCCGATTGGGCGGTCGCCGCCGGCGCGAGCTTGCCCCCGGGGAACATGAGCGCTTGCAGCTTCGCCTTCTCGGCAGCGTCGAGCAGCGCTCCTCCCTGCCGCGTCAACTGCGCGAGCATCGCGTCGTACACCGGCGTGAGGATCACGACCGCGTTCTCCGAGGAACAGCTGGTCGCGTTGTCGAAGGTCTTGGAGCGCGCGATCTTCTCCGCGGCGCCGTCGAGCTCGGCGCTTGCGTCGACGATGGACACCACGTTGCCCTGGCCCACGCCGAGCGCGGGCTTGCCGCTCGAATACGCGGCGCGGATGTTCGCCTGGGATCCGGTGGCGGTGACGAGGTCGGCCTGGCGCATCAGCTCGTGGGTGGCCTCCTTCGTCGCCGGCGCGGGCAGCATCTGCACCAGGTCCAGGGGGGCGCCGACCTTGGCGAGCTCCCCGTGCACGAATCCCAGCAGCGCCTCGCACGTGGCGGAGCCCTTCGGCGAGGGTGCGAGGATGATGGCGTTGCCGCACTTCACCGCGTTGATGATCTGGTTGGCAGGGGTGGCCGCCGGATTGGTGGAAGGCGTGATCGCCGCCACCACGCCCACGGGGCGCGCGATCTCCGTGATGCCCAGCTCGGGATGCTCGGCGATGACGCCCACCGTCCTCACTCCGCGGATGTCGCGCAGCAGGCCCAGGGTCTTGCGGTGGTTCTTCACGATCTTGTCGGGCACGTTGCCCAGGCCCGAATCGCGCACCGCGAGCTCGGCCAGCGCCCGGTTGTTCTCCGGCTTCATGATCGCCCAGCCGCAGGCGAGCGCGGCCTCGTCCACGCGCTCCTGGGGCCAGCGCTCGAACTCGGCCTGCGCGGCGCGCGCGCGGCGCACGAGCTGTGCCACCACGAGCGACACGGGCTGCCCCGCCGCGGCGACCGAGCTCACGGCCGCGCCTCGCCCCCGAGCCCTGCAAGCCCCGGGGGAAGCTTCTTCGCGCGGATCACCCTGCGCACGTGGCGGATCATGGGATAGGCGAGCGCCAGGATCGTGAGAGCCATCACGATACCGCTTATCGGCCGCGTGAAGAACACCGTCCCGTCGTTCTTGAAGGCGATCATGCTCGTCATGAAGGACGTCTCGGCCACGGGCCCGAGGATGCACCCCAGCACCATGGGCGCGATCGGGAACCGGAAGCGCTCGAAGAGGTAGCCCACGATGCCGAAGATCACGATCATCCACAGGTCGGTGATGCTGTTGCGCGCGCTGTAGGCGCCCACGAAGCAGAAGAGCGCCACGAAGGCGGAGGTCACCGCCTCGGGCAGCTTCAGCACCCAGATGAGGGGCTTGATGGCGAAGTACCCCAGCAGGCACATGCCGAGCACCGCGGCGAACATCGAGGCGAAGATGGTGTAGACCATGTCGCCGCTGGTCTGGAAGATCTGCGGTCCGGGCTGCACGCCGTGCAGGAGGAACGCGCCGAGGATCACGGCGGTGGCCCCGCTTCCCGGGATGCCCAGGGCGAGGAGCGGCACCATGTGGCCGCCCACCGTGGCCGTGGACGCGAGCTGCGGGGCGACGATGCCTTCGGGGATGCCGGTGCCCAGCTTGTCGCGGCGCGCGCCGTATTGCGCCTCCACGCCGTAGGCGACGAAGGATCCCACGGTGGCGCCCGCGCCGGGAACGATCCCGCAGATGATCCCGATCAGCGAGCTGCGGGCGATCGTGCCCTTGAGGCGGCGGATCTCGCTCCAGCGCGGCAGCCGCGTCTCCACCTTGCGTCCCGGCTCCATCGCCGGCGTGACGAACCCCTTTTCCATGCGCGCCAGCACTTCCCCGAGCCCGTAGGCCCCGACCATCACCGTGAGGTATTCGATCCCGTCCTGGAGGATCGCCACGTGGAAGGTGAAGCGGTCGGCGCCGTAGGTCTCGTCCACGCCCACCGTGGCGAGCAGCAGCCCGAT
>JAAOZZ010000360.1 GCA_012274175.1 Betaproteobacteria bacterium | reverse complement strand
GCTCTACAACCAGCTCTCCGGCCTCACCATACGGGTGCCGTCGATCGCGGACCATCCGGAGGACATCCCGGACATCGCGGCCACGATGCTCACGCAGCTCATCGATGCCAACGAAGTTCCGCTGCGCTCGCTCACGGTCGGCGCGCTCAACGTGATGAGGAACCTCGACTGGCCCGGCAACCTGCCGGTCCTCCAGAATGTGGTAAAGACGATGGCGCTCACCGCGCTTGCCGCAGAGATCACCGGCGATGACGTGAATCGCGTCGCCCGGGAGTTCAACCTCGGCCCCCGCGAGCAGCCCACCACGGAGGTGGGAGTGTCACTCGACCTGCCGCTGCGTGATGCGCGGGAACAATTCGAGAAGCAATATTTCCTGCATCACATCCGGCGCGAGGAAGGCAACATGTCGCGCGTGGCCGACCGTGTCGGGCTCGAGCGCACCCACCTGTACCGCAAGCTCAAGCAGCTGGGCATCCGGCCTTCCGGCAAGGGCGAGGACTCGAGCAACTAGGGCGATTCGATACGGCCCAGCCGCACGGCCGTGAGGCCCATCTTCACGTTGTTCGGCACCGGCATCACCAGCACGCAGTTGTCGTAGGGGGCGCGCACCGGCTCCTCGCCATCCCAGGCGATGAGGTCGCCTCGCCGCGGCACCACTTCCATTCCGGTGAAGGACCTGGCGAACCGGAACGCCGGCGAATTGGCAATCACGGCGTCCGTGACCCGGATCAGCTTCTGTGCAGCGGCGGGGCGGGGATCGATTTCCCGCGCGGCGCTCGCTTCGTCCATCGTTCCCAGGTGGCGCAGGAATCGCCATACCGTCTGCCATGCCACGCGCTCGGCGTCGCGTTCCCAGTGCTGCCCGCACTCGACGAGCAGCGCGTTCCTGGGACTGGCAGGGTCCCCGAATCCGCCGAAGTCGCGCATGCGCGTTCCGTTCGCATGCCCGGTATCGCTCACGACGTGCTCCGGCACCCCCACGCCGTACGCCAGCCGGATTCCCTTCTCGAGCGGTCCACAGATCATGACGGGAGGACTGGGCTCGAGCATCGAATGGATGTCGAGCAGGAAATCGGCCGCTTCGACGAACGGCCGCAGCGCACGCGCGCGCCGCAGCTCCGCGCTGTCGCGATCGGAGTCGAGCACCTCGCGGGTCCAGAGGCGGTTGAAGTCCTCGTCGATGAAGCGCGTCGCATAGGGATTGCGGGAATCGAACCGCAGGAACGCCTCGACGTTCGCGAATGCGAGCGTGAGGGTCCCGCGCGCGGGACGAACGCCCTCGCGCAGCAAGCGGTCGACGACGATGGCCCCGCAGATCTCGTTGCCGTGGGTGAGCGCGTTCACGAGGACGTGGGGACCGGGCTTGCCGCTCTCGAAGGTATGGATCCAGTCGGTGCCCGTGTTCGACTCGCGATGGCGCGCGATGTCCGGGGCTTTCAGCTCGATGGCGATGGGTGGCATGTCGTTTCAGTGACGATGGTCATGGTCGTGGGAATGGTTGTGGTCGTGGGGATGGCCGTGGTCATGTCCGTGGTCATGTTCGTGGTCATGATGATGATGCCCGTGGGAATGTCCCTTGCAGGCGTGGGAGCCGCGATCCGAAGCATAGCCGGCCACGATTTCGAGCAGCCGGTCGAGATTGCGCTTGAGCGCCGCAAACCCGGCCGACTTCTCGCGGGTGCGCTCATCCATGTACAGGCGCCGGTTCACCTCGATCTGCAGGCTGTGGCGGGCGTCGGCCGGATCCGAGAACGCGCGCACGAGCTCCACCCCCTTGTAGGGATCGTTGATCTTGACCTCGTAGCCCATGGCGCGCAGCGCCTCGGAGACGGTCGCGGTGAACTCGGCCTCGCAAGTCGTCCCGTCGCGGTCGCCGAGGACAAAGTCGGCCCGCGGCCGGCCGGGGCCCTCCTCGGAAATGCGCCCGCTCACGGCCGGCATCGAATGCAGGTTGAGATGCCACACGCCCCCGAAGTGCTGGTGGGCCTCGTCCAGGGCATCCTTCACCGCCCTCTGGTAAGGCTGGTGGAAGTCCACGATGCGCCGCCGGACCTCCGCCACCGTGAGCTTGCGCGCGTAGATCGGCTCGCCGGAATCGAGCACGCGCCAGATGAGGCCAATGCCCAGCTGGGTCTTGCGGCTGGGGACCGCGGGACCCGGCCACGGAGCATCGAGGAGCGAGGCGTCGATGTCGAGCAACGATCGGTTGGGGTCGATGTAGCTGCGCGGAAACTGCGCGGCGATCAGCGTCGCGCCGCGCTTCGGTCCCGTGTCATAGAGCTCGTCGACGTAGCTGTCTTCTGCCTGGCGCAGGATCTCCAGGCGCACCGAAGGCTGGAAATCCTCGGGATACCGGATGCCGCTGTGGGGCGAGTCCAGCACGAGGGGTACGGCGTGGTCGGAAGGCCGCAGGAGCGTATACGGAGCATTCATGGCGGTCAGGAATCGTTCAGGTGGCAGGCGGATGCATGTCCCGGGGCGACCTCGCGCAGCGCCGGAGCTTCCTGGCGGCAGCGCTCGAACGCCCGCGGGCATCGCGGATGGAAATGGCAACCCGTGGGCGGGGCAAGGGGCGACGGAATCTCCCCCCGGATGGGAGTGTACCGCCGCCGGCGCGCCGCCACGTCGGGCACCTCCAGGATGAGGGCCTTCGTATAGGGATGGTTCGGGTGCGCATACAGTTCCGCGACGGGTGCCGACTCCACGACGCGGCCGAGGTACATCACCACGACTGCGTCGGACACGTGGCGGATGACTCCCAGATCGTGGCTGATGAACAGGTACGCGAGACCCAGCTCCTCCCGCAGCCGGATGAAGAGATTGAGGACCTGCGCCTGGATCGAGACGTCGAGCGCCGCGACGGCTTCGTCGCACACCAGGAAGCGGGGGCGCACCGCAAGGGCGCGCGCGATGCCGATGCGGCTTCTCTGTCCCCCCGAGAACTGGTGCGGGAAGCGGCGCATGATGCTCGGGTCCAGTCCCACCCGTCCCAGGGTGTCGGCGACATACTCGTCGCGCTGCGCGCGCGAAACCAGGCCGTGCACGACCGGGGCCTCGCCCACGATGTCGGCCACCCGCATGCGGGGATTGAGCGACGCATAAGGGTCCTGGAAGATCATCTGGATCGCGAGGCGCTCGGAACGGGCCGCCTCGTGCTCGTATTCCTCGTAGGGCCGTCCCTTCCAGAGCCTCTCGCCCGAGGTGGGCTCGAGGATACGGGCCACCATCCTGCCCAGCGTCGACTTGCCGCACCCGGATTCACCCACGAGGCCTACCACCTCGCTTTGGTCGACGCGAAGGTCCACTGCCTCGACGGCGTGGACCGTTCCCTGCGGAGCGGACGCGCCGAGCCTGTGTGCGATCCGCGCCGCCACGCCCGCCGGGCGCGAGAAGCGCTTCGATACCGAGCGCAGCTCCACGAGCGGCAGGGACGAGGTGATCATGGCAGCGGGTGCCCGCATCGCAGCGTGCGTTGCGACGTGGGGCGCGTGGTCGCGGGTGCCACGCGGCAATCCTCGCGCGCTCGGGGGCAGCGCACGCGGAACGCGCATCCCTGGTCCAGGTCCTGCGGGGACGGGGCCATGCCTGGAATCTGGGAGAGCGGGCGGCCCGGCACGTTGCGCCCCGGAATCGAATCGAGCAGGCCGCGGGTGTACGGGTGCATGGGGTGGTCGAGGACTTCGTCGACGGTGCCCGACTCGACGATGCGCCCGGCATACATCACGCAGACGTCGTCGGCCAGTCCCGCCACCACCGAAAGATCGTGGGTGATCCAGATGAGGCCCGTACCGCTTTCGCGGCAGAGCTTCTGCATCTCGAAGAGGATCTGGCCCTGGATGGTCACGTCGAGCGCGGTGGTGGGCTCGTCGGCGATGACCAGGTCGGGATGGTTCACGAGGGCGATCGCGATGGCCACGCGCTGGCGCATTCCCCCGGAAAACTGGTGCGGATAGGCCCTCAGCCGCTCGTCGGGCGAGGCGATACCCACCCGCGAAAGCTGCGCGCGACAGCGGTCGAGCGCTTCCCGGCGCGACACGTTGTTGTGGGCGCGCACCGCCTCCACCATCTGGGTGTCGATGCGCAGGACCGGATTGAGCGTCATCATCGGGTCCTGGAAGATCATCGATACCCGGTTGCCGCGCAGGCGGCGCCACGCCGGTTCGTCGAGGGTGGCAAGGTCGGTTCCTGCGACTTCGATTCGACCGGAGACGATGCGTCCCGGTTCGTCCACGAGTCCCATGATCGAGTATCCGGTCATCGACTTGCCCGATCCGGATTCCCCGACGAGTCCCAGGATGCGCCCGCGCTCGAGGCGCAAGCTCACGTCGTCGACGGCCTTCACCACTCCGGCGCGCGTGAAGAAATGCGTGCGCAGGCCCTCGATCTCGAGCAGGGCGCTCATCGCTTGAGCCGCGGGTTCAGGATGTCGCGAAGCTGGTCGGCGACCAGGTTGATCGCCACGATGGCCAGCAGCAAAGCGACTCCCGGGTAGAAGCTGATCCAGTACCTTCCCGACAGGAGATACTGGAATCCGTTGGCGATGAGCAGCCCCAGGGA
The DNA here is from genome assembly GCA_012274175.1 of Betaproteobacteria bacterium. GTDB lineage: Bacteria > Pseudomonadota > Gammaproteobacteria > Burkholderiales > Usitatibacteraceae > Usitatibacter. The sequence goes on along the minus strand of JAAOZZ010000360.1, from coordinate 1,848 downwards.
CGGCTCCGTGATGGGCAGGCCCAGCCCGAGGAAGGAAAGCGTCGCCTCCAGCGATATCGCATGGGCGACCTGCACCGTCGCCACGACGATCAGAGGAGGCAGGCAGTTCGGAAGCAGGTGGCGGAATACGATCCGCGAACGCGGCAATGCGAGCACCTGCGCCGCCTCGAGATATTCCTTCTGGCGTTCCACCAGGGCCGAAGAGCGCACGGTGCGCGCGTAGTAGGCCCATTGGACCGTCACCAGCGCGACGATGATCTTGCCCACGCCCTGGCCCAGCATGGCGAGCAGGATGAGCGCGATGAGGATCGCCGGAAACGACAGCTGGATGTCGGCCAGGCGCATGATCGCCGCGTCTACCCAGCCTCCGAGATAGGCCGCGGCCAGGCCCAGCGCGAGCCCGATCACCAGCGCGCAGACGGTGCTCGTGACCCCGACCGTGAGCGAGATGCGCAGCCCGTAGAGGATCGCCGAGAGCATGTCGCGCCCCTGGTCGTCGGTGCCGAGCCAGTAGGTCTTGCCGGACTCGGAGTGCATGCCCGGCGGGAGCTGCGAATCCATGATGTCGAGCTGCGCGAGGTCGTACGGGTTCTGGGGCGAGATCCACGGCGCCGCGAGCGCGGCCACGGTGAGCAACGCGAGGAGGGCGAGCCCGAAGAGGGCGAGGCGACTCTCGGCGAATTCCGCGGCGGCGCGCACCCACGGCGATTCCGAACCGGTGGCCGCCCGCGGCCCGGGGGGATCATCGGGCGCGACGGCGCGCATGGCGTCAGTGCGCCGACGCGGCGCCGCCCAGGCGCACGCGCGGATCGAGCATCGAGTACAGGATGTCGACGGCGAAATTGATGACGATCACGATCGACACGATCACCAGCAGGTAGGCCACGATCACGGGGCGATCGAGCTGGTTGATCGAGTCGACGAGGAGCTTGCCGGTCCCGGGCCAGGCGAAGATGGACTCCGTCACGATCGCGAACGCGATCACCGAGCCAAGCTCCAGGCCGATCACCGTGACGATCGGGACCAGGATGTTCTTGAGGACGTGCACGCCGATCACGCGGCGCGGCGGGAGCCCCTTGGCACGCGCGAACTTCACGTAGTCCTGGAGCAGCGCCTCACGGGTCCCCGCCCGCGTAAGTCGTACGAGCAGCGAGAGCTGAAGCAGCGCCAGGTTGAGGGCCGGCATGGCGAGGTGCGCGAGCCCGTCCGCGGTGAGGAAGCTCACGGGAACGCCGAGGAGCGGCACCGTCTCTCCCCGTCCGTTGGGAGGGAGCCACCCGAGCTGGACCGAGAAGACCATGATCAGCACCAGTCCCACCCAGAACGTCGGCAGGCTGAATCCGAGGATCGAGCCGGCCATGATGCCGCGCCCGACCCAGGACCGGGGCTTGAGCCCCGCCACGAGCCCGAGCGGTATGCCGAGGACGATCGCGAGGAGCGTGGCGGACAGGGCGAGCTCGAGGGTCGCGGGAAGCCGCTCGAGGATCAGCTGGATGGCCGGGATGTTGTAGACGAACGAGCGGCCGAGGTCTCCCTTGGCCGCGAACATGAGGAAGGTGAGGTACTGCTGGAGGATCGGCTTGTCGAGGCCGAGGGCCATGGTGGCGCGCGCGCGCTCCACGTCGTCGGCTTCCGGGTTGACCAGGAGCTCTATCGGATTGCCGATTGCGTAGACGCCGAGGAAGACCAGGAACGACATCAACGCGAGCACGAAGAGGCTTTGTCCCAGTCGGCGAGCGGCATAGGCGAGCATGGGGAATTGTCGCACTCGGACGCCCGGACGCGCGACGCCCGGCGGCGTCCAGGGCTTCGCTTGGGGGCGGGCGGGGCTAGCGCGCGGGCTTGCGT
>JAAOZZ010000359.1 GCA_012274175.1 Betaproteobacteria bacterium | reverse complement strand
TCAAGCTGCTCGAGAAGCCGCGGGGCTAGTCGCGCCGGGCCTTTTCCTGGACGCGCTTGTCGAAGCGCTCCACGTTCACCACCACGCGCTCGTGGGTGCCTTCGCCGATCAGCTCGCGCTCGTCGTCGGCGCGCACCTTGAAGTGGATCGTGCGGCCCTCCACGCGGACGACCTCCGCGGTCGCCCGCACGCGCATCCCCACGGGCGTGGCGGCGACGTGGGAGATGTCGAGACGGGTGCCCAGGCTCTGGTGGTGCTCGGGCAGCGACTGCTCGACCGCGGCGAGCGCCGCGGCCTCGATGAGGTTGATCATCACCGGGGTCGCGAGCACGCGGATGCGGCCGCTGCCGATGCGCGGCGCGGTGTGCTGCTCGCCGACCACCATCTCGGCGGTGCCGGTGAGTCCTGCGGGAAGGGTGAGCTCGAGGGCCATGGCCGCATTATCGGCCAGGTAGGACGAGTCCTGCGCATTTTCCTGTGCGCGTCCGACCCCATTTCGCGCGGTCGTCCCCGAACTCCCGTGCGCGCGCGGCATCTATAGATCGAGAGGGAAAATGACGATGATCGATACGACCTTGAGCTCCTTCGAGCGCGACGTGGTGCAAGCCTCGTCGGAAGTGCCGGTGCTGGTGGGCTTCTGGGCGCCGTGGAGCGGCCCGTGCCGGCAGCTGGGACCGCTGCTCGAGCGCCTCGAGCGCGAATCCGGCGGGCGCTTCCGGCTGGTGAACGTGAACGCCGACACCAATCCCGAGCTGGTGGCCTCGTTCGAGCTGAAGTCGCTTCCCCACACGTTCGCCTTCGTCGACGGCAACGCGGTGGCGCAGTTCTCCGGCATCCAGCCGGAGGCCTTCGTGCGCGCGTTCCTCGAGCGCCTGGTTCCCGACCCGGCGAAGATCGAGCACCGCGCCGCGCGCGAGGCCCTGGCCCGCGGCCAGGCCGCCATCGCGGAGGAGTGCCTGCGCAACGCGATCGCCCTCGATCCGTCCAACGACGCCGCGCGCCTGGACGTGGTGCGCGCCCTGCTCGGCCGCGGCGACGTGCACGGCGCCCGCGCCCACTTCGACACGCTCTCCGGCAGGGCCGCGCAGCATTCCACGTACGCCACGGTGCGCGAGGGGCTGGAGCTCGCGGAAGCGGCCGTGGCGCTGCCGCCCGAAGCACTGCTCGAGCAGCGGGTCCGCTGCGACCACGGCGACCTCCAGGCGCGCTTCGAGCTCGCCCAGCTGCAGATCGCGCAGCGCGACTACGCGCCGGCCCTCGAGCAGCTGCTCGAGATCGTGCGGCGCGACCGCCACTTCCAGGACGACGTCGCGCGTCGCAGCATGCTCGCCGTGTTCGACATGGCCGCCGGGCAACCGGACTTGGTTTCCGAGTTCCGCAGCAGGCTCTCGAGCGTGTTGTTCTGACGGTCGGGGGCGCGGGGAAGCGCGCCGCGTCGAAGGGCGGATTGCGCGGGCTATGATGCCCGCCATGGCCGTCTCGCTTCCCACCGCCCAATTCCAGCGCAGCGCCGACGGCACCCCGTGGTCGCCGGAATTCCAGGATGTGTATCACTCGAGCCAGGGCGGGCTCGCCCAGGCGCGCCACGTCTTTCTCGGCGGCAACGGGCTGCCGGGGCGCTGGGCCGGGCGCAGCACCTTCACGATCGTCGAGACCGGGTTCGGCATCGGGCTCAATTTCCTCGCGGCATGGGACGCCTGGCGCACGGACCCACAACGCCCGCACCGGCTGCACTTCGTATCGGTGGAGCATCGACCACTCGCGGCAGCCGACCTCGCCGCAGCGCTCGCGCCCTTCGCGGAGATCGAAGCGCTCGCGCTTGCCCTGCGATCGGCATGGCCGCCTCCCCTCGCGGGCTTCCATCGGATGCACTTCGACGCCGGCCGCGTGATCCTCACGCTGCTGCTGGGCGACGCGCTGGACACGCTGCCCCAGCTCGTGGCGCGCGCCGACGCCTTCTTCCTCGACGGATTTTCTCCCGCGCGCAATCCGCGCCTGTGGTCGCCGGAGATCGTGCGCGAATGGGCCCGCCTCGCGGCGCCCGGCGCCACGCTCGCCACGTGGAGCGTGGCCGGCGGCGTGCGCAGCGCCCTGGCCGACGCCGGATTCCATGTCGAGAAGCGCCCCGGTTTCGCCGCGAAGCGCGAGATGCTGGCGGGCGTACGGAAGGCGCCAGCGGTGCCGGTGCCGGCCCCTGCGCAACGCTGCGCGATCGTGGTCGGCGCGGGCCTCGCGGGCACGCTATGCGCCGAGCGGCTCGCCTCGCGCGACTGGGAAGTATCACTGCTCGACGCACGCACCTCGGCCCGCGCGAGCGCCGTGGGCCTGGTGCGGCCCATCGCCAACCTGCGCGACGCGCTCAACGCCCAGCTCTCCCGCAGCGCGTTCCTCTACGCGCTGCAGCACTACCGGGCGCTGCAGCATGACGGCTATCACCTCGCATGGAACCGTTGCGGCGTGCTGCAGCTCGCCGAGGACGACGACGAGGCCCGGCGCTTCGCTGCGATCGCGCGCTCCCAGGAATATCCGGATGCGTTCCTCGAGTTCGTCGACGGCGCGCGGGCCCGTCAGATCGCCGGGCGGGAGGTGCGCGGACCCGGATGGTGGTTTCCCTCCGGGGCGCTGGTCTCGCCCGCGAGCCTCGCCGTGGCGAGCCTCGCGCGCGCCGGGCCGCGCGTACGCCGCATGCCGGGCGTCGATGTACGCCGCCTCGTGCGCGAAGACGGCCTGTGGCGCGCCTTCGACGCGAACGAGCGCCTGGTCGCCGAGGCTCCGGTGGCCGTGCTCGCCAACGCGTTCGACGCACAGCGCCTGGCGCCTTCCCTGCGCCTTCGGCTTTCGGCGGTGCGCGGCCAGGTCACCTACCTGCCTCCCTCGCCCGTTCGTGCGCTCGAGGTGATCGTGAGCGGTACGGGATACGTGGCTCCGCTGCCCGAGGGCGGACATTGCGTCGGCGCGAGCTACCAGCACGACGATGCCGACGAGAGCGTGCGCGCGGCCGACCACCGCGACAACCTCGCGCGCGCCGAGTCCATGCTGCCGGGATTCACATCGGGCCTGCATCCCATGGAGCTGGAAGGCTGGACCGGCTTTCGCGCCACCGTGACCGACCGCCTGCCGATATTCGGCGCCACGGCCGAGGAAGGGCTCGTCGCGGCCACGGGCCTGGGTTCCCGCGGGCTGCTGTGGGCGCCCCTCGGAGCGGAGCTGGTGGCGAGCGCGCTGGAAGGCGAGCCGCTGCCGCTGTCGCGCGACTTCGCCGGCGCCATCTCGCCGCGCCGCTTCCTTTCCTGATCCGGCGCGAAACGACGGCAGGCGCCTGTGGCCCACGACCCGAAATCCTTTTCCGCCGTCGCCGCGGCCCTGCTGGTCCTGGCGCTCCTCGCGCATTTCCACTGGCTGTGGCCCTACGTGCATCGGGCCGACAACGACTTCGATGCGGTCCACCTGTACCTGCCCCTCGCGCGGCAACTCACGGACATGGGGCCCCGATTCTTCCTGACGGAAGCCTCGATCCAGGCGCCGCCTTTCTCGTATGTCTATCCGGCACTGCTCGGCGGATCGCTGCCGGCCATCAAGATGGCGAACGCGTTGCTCTCGGGCGTGACCCTGCTGCTCGTCTTTCGCACCGCGTGGCTGCTGCACTCTATGCTCGCGGGCATCGCCGCGGCGTTCCTGTTCGCGGCATCGCCATTGCTGCGGCCGTTCCTCGCCGCGCCCATCACGGAGGCACCCTTCCTGCTCTGCTGCGCGATCTGGATC
>JAAOZZ010000358.1 GCA_012274175.1 Betaproteobacteria bacterium | reverse complement strand
TGATACAACTTGGAAACGCCGCTTTGACACAGGTCAACCCGCGGCGGGGGAATTGCGGTGCGCAAGGCGGGCCGGGCGGAGGGGAATGGGCAGCGGGCTGGCGCGGCAGCCCGGAAAACCATGGCGGAGGGGCCGGCTAACGCGCGTTGCGCGCGTAAGCCGGCCCCTCCGCCAGCGGACTTTCAGCGAACGAGCGGGAAGTCGCCGGCCGCCCTCTGCTCGACCGCCGAGGGCGCCTTCGCGAACCACATCTGGTAGATGGAAACCACCCAGATGAAGGCGAAGCACATGCCCATCACGCCGCCTGCGATCAGCACGACCCACGCGAACGGATGGAAGAGCTTCGTGAAGTACCACGAGCTCACGTCGGCCACGATGCAGACGAACGGCATGGCCACGACCGCGCACTTGAACCAGACGGGCCGCACGTACGCATGGGTGAAGATGAGGCCCATGATGAAGAAGATGAACGACAGCCCGAACAGGTGGATGTGCGACACGCGCACCAGCGTGTAGACGTTCTCGCCGGTGTCCTGCTCGGTCACCTTCTTGATGTTGTCGTAGCCGTTCAGGTTGGGCAGGTGCGGGTTGCTGCCGTCGTGGCAGCTCATGCAGCGCTTGTCCAGGATCGGCTTGATGCTCTTGTCGTACGTCGGCCGGTCGGCGCCGCCCTGCACCCACGCGATCACGGGTTTCAGCTCGTCCTCACCCAGCATGCTGCGCATCGGCCCGTTCAGGGCCGATTCGAGCCGCGAACCCTTGCCGGAGCCGCCGTACGTGATGACGATGTCCTCGTAGGACAGCATCTTGCCGCCATCCCGTCCGGACTGGGTGTGGAACACGTAGATCAACGCGAAGAGATAGCCCATCCCGAAGACCAGGAGGACGCACGTGTACAGGACCCGCAGGCTGTAGGGCAGCTCCGAGAAATGGAAATACAGCCGGTGCAGGGGAGGGGCTTCGCTCATGGTGCGCTTCCTTGTCTGGGATGGGTGCCGCGCGCGGTCACTTCAATGACGAGTAATAGGCCGCCAGGTTGGCCATGTCCTGCTCGCTGAGGGAGCTCGTCATGGATTTCATGACCGGGTTGGGCCGCTTGCCGGACTTGTAGTCCTTCATCATTTGGTCGAGCTCGGCTTCCGGCAGCCCGGCGAGCTTCGGATTGGGCTTCACGCCCTGGCCGGTGGCTCCGTGGCATCCGGCGCAGGCCTTCGCCTTGGTCTTGCCGGCCGCGGGATCCCCGCCTGCCTGGACGGCGAACGCGGTGGCGAGAAAGACGGCGGCGGTGGCGATCGACAGCATGGGTCTCATTGCGGCAACTCCTTCACTGGGTTTGGGGGATCGAACGATTCATTTGCCGGGCAGTATCACGTATATCACCGAGCGGGCCTTTTCGCGGGCGTAGTGGGCGGCCAGGCCCTCGACGTCGGCATCACCCAGGGCGCCGGACATGGCGGCCATCGCCGTGCTCTTGCGGGCGCCGGACCGATAGGCCTGGAGCGACTTCACGAGATAGTCTTCCCGCTGCCCGGCGAGGGCCGGAATGCGCGGGTCCGTGCTGTTGCCGTTCACGCCGTGGCAGCGGTCGCAGCGTTGCGTCCAATCGGCGGTGCTCAGCGGCTTGCGCACGTCCGGTGCCTTGGGCGTGAGGCTCGCGTAGTAGGCGGCCACGTTCTTCATCGCCGCCTCGTCGAGCCCGGCGGCCAGGCCCTTCATGGTCTCGTCGCTGCGCGAGCCGTCCTTGTAGCCCGCGAGCGCGGCGGCCAGGTACTGGGCATCCTGCCCGGCGAGGCTCGGCGTCGCGGGCGTGGCGCTCACGCCCTGCTCGCCGTGGCATCCGGCGCACGCGGCGGCGGCGGATTTGCCCGCGGCCACGTCCCCGGTGGACGGATTGGGCGAGCGTGCGGGCTTCTCCAGCGCGTAGTAGAGCGCGAGGTTGCCCAGGTCCGCGTCGGTGGCGGCCGCGAGCATCGATTTCATCACGTCGTTCTTCCGCTGCCCGCCCTTGTATGCCTTCATGGCCGCCAGGAGGTACTTCGGGTCCAGTCCGACGAGGCTCGGCGTGCCCGGCATTTTCGAAACGCCCGCGTCGCCGTGGCAGCCCGCGCAGGCAGCCGAAGCGGACTTGCCGGCCTGGAGCGGATCCGCCTTGGCCGGCGCGCCCTTGCCCGCGTCCTTCGCGGGCGGCGCCGGATCGAGGCTCCCGTAGTAGGCCGCCGCCTTGAGCAGGGCGTCGTCGCTCAGGAACTTCACGACGCTCGACATGGTCTCGTCGCCGCGGGTGCCCGCCTTGTACGCGAGCAGCACGTCGTAGAGATAGGCGCCGCGCTGCGCCGCGATGTGGGGGGCGCCCTTCACCGCGCCGATTCCGTTCAGGCCGTGGCAGGAGGCGCAGGAGGCTTGCGCGACGTGCTTGCCTTCGGCGACCTCGAGGGGCCCCGCGTAGGCGGCGCGCAGGTCGACGCCGGCGACGGGTTCCACCTTGGCGGGCTGGCCGGCCGCTCCCGGGGAATAGCCCGTGAACGCCGCGCCCGCCACGACCAATGCCGCCGCGAGCAGGAATGTTGGCGCGCTTCGTTTCATCGATGCTTCCTCGTTCGGTTCAGGCTGGGGTGGGATTGTGAGCCTCGTCGTCCCGAGGGGACCGTGAGTCCGCCAGGACAGGGAGCCGGATCGCGCGCTTCGGCGCTAGCCGCAGGAGGCCGGCCGCGGGGCGCTGCAGGCGATTGCCGCGGGGACGGCGCCCGCGCAGTCCGCGCACGCGCTCGCTCCCGCGTGGGTGGACGCGGCGGCATCGTCTGCCATCGCGGAAAGAAAGAGACCTCCGCACACGAACACGGCGGGGATCAGGAGAAACGTGGTTCTCATCGCGGCACTCCCATGTCTTCAGGCTTTCGGCACCTTCGCAGTGTGTCCTTCCGCGGCGGGAAGGGTTTGACGGGCGTCAAAGGGCGCATCGGCCGGCGGGCGGTCGTCGTCGGCCACCACCCTCACCGCCGGGCCGTCGAGGTCGTCGAACTGGCCGCCGTCCACCGCCATCCAGAAAGCGGCGCCGATCGCGATGGCCAGCACGACGCTCAGGGGAATGAGGAGGAAGAGGATGTCCACGGTCAGCGGCGCAGGCGCAGCGCGTTGGCCACCACCAGGAGCGAGCTCGAGGCCATGCCGATGCCCGCGACGAAGGGCGTCACGAACCCGACGAAGGCGAGCGGGAGCACGAGCAGGTTGTAGCCCAGTGCCCACGCGAGGTTCTGCCGGATGACGGCGCGCGCGCGCCGGGCGATGCGCATCGAGCGCACCAGGTCGTCGAGGGATCCGGAGAGCAGGACCGCGTCGGCGCGCAACTGCGCGAGGTCCGCGCCCTGGCCCATGGCGATGGACGCGTCGGCCTGGGCGAGCACGGGAGCGTCGTTGACGCCGTCGCCCGCCATCGCCACCCGGGCGCCGAGGCGCTGCAAAGCCTGCACGTATTCGCGCTTGCCCTCGGGCGTGGCGCGCGCCTCGACCCGCTCGATGCCCAGCGACGATGCGACGGCATGGGCCACCCGCGGCTCGTCCCCGGTGAGCAGGTGGATGCGAAGGCCCATGGCGCGCAACGCGGCGATCGCGCGCGGCGCCTCTTCCCGCAGCGCGTCGCCGATCCGGAACGCGGCGATCCATCCCCGCTCGTCCGCGAGCCAGACCACGGTGTCGGGCGAGTGCAGCCACGCGAGGGGAGCGGCCTTGCCGTGCAGCGCGCCCGCGAACTCCGCGCGCCCGATGCGCACGCGCCTTCCGTCCACGCGCGCTTCGGCGCCTGCCCCCGCGTGGCTGCGGTAATCCTCGGGCGAGGGCGCTTCGGGGCCGCCCATCGCCTGCGCCAGCGCCCGGTCGAGCGGGTGGCTGGAATGGCGCGCGAGGGCCGCCGCGATCGCCAGCGCCTCGTCGATCCGATGGCCGCCGAATGAAAGCGTCTCCAGGAGGCGCGGCGCGCCGGCCGTGAGGGTGCCGGTCTTGTCGAACACGAAGTCCGTGGCCACGGCGAGGGCCTCGATGGCGCGCGCGCGGCTCACCACCATGCTGTTGCGCGCCATCTCGCCCAGGGCCACGGTGATCGCCACGGGAGTGGCTAGCGAAAGCGCGCAGGGACAGGTGACGATCAGCACCGAGACCGCGATCCAGAGCGCGCGCGAAGGATCGATCCATAGCCACGCGATTCCCGCCCCGAGCGCGCAGGCGAGCACCGCCGCCACGAAGACACCCGAGGCGCGCTGCGCGAGCTCCACCCAGCGCGGCCGCTCGGAGAGCGCGCGCTCCATCAGCCGCTCGATGTGGGAAAGCGTGGTGTCGCTTCCCACCCGCTCGACCTGCATCACGAAGGCGTTCGCCGCGTTCACCGCGCCGCCCGTGAGCGCTTCTCCGCGCATGCGCCGCACGGGACGGCTCTCCCCCGTGAGCAGCGCCTCGTTCACGACCGCTTCGTCGGCGGCGAGCGTGCCGTCGGCGGGAAGGGTCTCGCCCGCGCGCACCAGCACCCGGTCCCCTGGGCGCAGCGCCGCGGCGGAAATCGTCTCCGTGCGCTCACCCGATCCTTCCACCAGCCGGTGCGCGGCATGGGGCGCCAAGCGCGCGAGGCGCTGCAACGCGAGGCCGGCGCGGCCCCGGGCGGCGAGCTCGAGCCAGCGCCCGCCCGTCAGGAGGAAGACGAACATCGTGACCGAATCGAAGTAGACCGCGCCCGTGCCGCGCCACGTGGCGATGGCGCTCGCGGCGAAGGCCACGGCGATCCCGAGCGCCACGGGCACGTCCATGCCCAGGCGGCGCTGGCCGAGGCTCCTCCACGCCCCCGCGAAGTAGGGCTGGGCGGAGTACGCGACGACCGGAACCGTGAGGATCAGCCCCGCCCAGCGCATGAGGTCCTCGATGTCCGGGGTCATGTCGCCCGCGCCGGCGATCCACGCGGGCACGGCGTACATCATCACCTGCATCATGCCCAGCCCCGCCACCCAGAGGCGGCGCATGAGCGCCCGGCGCTCGCGCGCCTCGACCTGTGCCAGCCGGCGCTCCTCGAAGGGCCATGCGGGATAGCCCAGGGCGCGCACCGCGCCGATCACGGTGGAGAGCCTGGCTGCGGCCGGGTCCCAGCGGATCGCGATGCGCCGCGCGGCGAAGTTCGCCTCGGCGCTTGCGACCCCGGGAGTGCGCGCGACCACCTGCTCGATGAGCCAAGCGCACGCCGCGCAGCGCAGGTCCTCCACGAGGAGCGTGGCCTCGCGCTGGCCGTCGCCCGCGTCGCGCACGAACCGCGCCTGCACGAGCTCGGTGTCGTAGAGCGCGGCGTCGTCGCCATCGTCGGGCGCCGGCCGCGGCGAGGCCGCCGCCCTCAGCCGATAGTATTCGTCCAGGCCCTGGCCCGAGATCGCGCGCGAGACCGCCTCGCAGCCGGCGCAGCAGAAGGCGCGCAGGCGCCCTTCGGCCTCGAAAGCGAATGCGCTCCCAGGGGGCACCGCAAGCCCGCAGTGGAAGCACTCGGTCGCCGGTCCCGGCTGGGCCGCGGGCGCTGGGGTGGACACTCGGGGAATCGTCGCGGCCGGCAAGCGTCCTTTCGCGGTGCGCCTAGCGGCAGACCAGCACGGGGACTTTCGAATGGGTGAGCACCTTGCTGGTCTCGCTGCCCACCAGCAGGCCCGCGATGCCCTTGCGGCCGTGCGAGGCCATGCACACCAGGTCGCAGCCGTCCTTCGACACCGCGTTGATGATGGCTTCGTAGGGATGCTCGGCGTAGACGTGCTCGATGCGCGCCTGCACGCCCTTCAGCTTCGCGTATTCGGTGCCCACTTTGAGGCGCGAGGAGGCGAGCTCGTCGGCGGTCGCCGTGTATTCGACGTGGGAGTCGTGGCCCATCGCGGCTTCCGCGGCGAACGAATTGAACGGCGGGGATGCGGTGAAGACGGTGACCCGCGCGTTCACCGACCTGGCGAGGTCGATGCCTTCGTGCAGGGCCTTTTCCGAAAGCTCGGAGCCGTCGGTCGGAATGAGGATGTGCTTGTACATGGCGCGCCCTTTCAAGGGTCTGTGGTCTGCGTCCATTGTTCACCGCGCCGCAGGTTAAGGTTTGATGAAGGTCAAGCGCGGCGCCGCAAGCCCCCCGCAAGTGCGGCGATGCTACGCTCGCGGCATGCAAGCCCGCGAAGATGCCCGCGTCCCGCTGCTCAAGCGGCTGGGGCCGGGACTGATCACCGGAGCCGCCGACGACGATCCGAGCGGCATCGCGACCTATTCCCAGGCCGGGACCCAGTACGGCTACGGGCTGCTGTGGTCGGTGCTGCTCACCACGCCGCTCATGGTGGGGATCCAGATCGTCTCGGCGCGCATCGGCCGGGTGACGGGCCACGGCCTTGCGGCCAACATCCGCGACCATTTCCCGCCCTGGCTGCTGCACGGCGTCGTGGCCCTGCTCCTGGTGGCCAACACCATCAACATCGCGGCGGACCTGGGGGCGATGGGCAACGCGCTGCAGCTTCTGGTGGGGGGCGTGAGCCAGATCTACATCGTGTTCTTCGCGCTCTTGTCGCTCACCCTGCAGATCTTCATTCCTTTCCCGCGCTACGCGCCGCTGCTCAAGTGGGCCACCCTGTCGCTGCTGGGATACGTCGCGACGGTCTTCATCGTGCGCGTGCCGTGGCAGGAGGCGACCGTCGCCGCGCTCTTTCCCAGGCCGCAGTTCCGGGCCGACTACGTGGCCACGCTGGTGGCGGTGCTGGGCACGACCATCAGCCCGTACCTCTTCTTCTGGCAGGCCTCCCAGGAAGTCGAGGAGCAGCGCGCGACGCCGGGCCACGAGCCGCTGCGGGAAGCCCCGGAGCAGGCGGCCGAGCACCTGCACCGCATCAAGGTGGACACGTGGATCGGCATGACCTTCTCGAACCTGGTGGCGCTGTGCATCATGCTCACCACGGCGGCCACGCTCCACGTCCAGGGCATCGGCTCCATCGACACCGCGGAGCAGGCGGCGAGCGCGCTGCGTCCCGTGGCGGGACCCTTCGCCTTCGCGCTCTTCACGGCGGGCATCATCGGCACCGGCATGCTCGCCGTGCCCGTGCTCGCGGGTTCTGCCGCCTACGCCGTGGCCGAATCCCGCCGCTGGCCCATCGGGCTGGGCCTGACCCTGCTCGAGGCGCGCGGCTTCTACACGATCCTCGCCGCCGCCACCCTCATCGGCGTGGCGCTGGATTTCAGCGGCGTCGACCCCATCAAGGCGCTCATCGGGAGCGCGGTGGTGAACGGCGTCATCGCGGTCCCCATCATGGTGGTGATGATGCTGCTCGCGACGATGCCCGGCGTGATGGGGGCTTTCGTCGTGCGCAGGCGGCTCCTGGTGCTGGGATGGATCTCCACCGCCGTCATGGCCGCGGCCGTGGTCGCGATGTTCGCCACGCTTTAGGCACAGGGGGCG
>JAAOZZ010000357.1 GCA_012274175.1 Betaproteobacteria bacterium | reverse complement strand
GCTTCAAGGACGACGTGGTCGTACGCGTGCGCCCCGAGGGCGCGGGCAGCCGCGTGGACGTGCGCAGCGTCTCCCGGGTGGGCGTGAGCGACATCGGGGCCAACGCGAAGCGCGTGCGGGAGTTCCTCGCCAAGCTCGCGTAAAATTCCTCCCTTTGGCTTGCGAAAGGCCGTCATGGGAAGAGAACGCGAGATCGCCGAAATCCTCGGGAAGGTCACCACCGCCACCCTCACCACGCTGCTCCTGAAGAAGGGCCTGCGCAACGTGTGGATGCGCGGCACGCGAGCGCTCAATCCCGGGCAGCCGCGCCTCGTGGGCAAGGCGTTCACGCTGCGCTTCGTTCCGGCGCGGGAAGACCTGGCGACACCCGAATCGTGGTCCAAGCCCATCTCCACCCGCGCGGCGATCGAGGCGATGCCCGCCGGCTGCATCGCGGTGGCCGACGCCATGGGCTGCACCGATGCCGGCATCTTCGGCGACATCCTGTGCGCGCGCATCCACAAGCGCGGGGTGGCGGCCCTGGTCACCGACGGCGTGATGCGCGACGTGGCCGGCGTTCGCGCCACGGGGCTTCCGGTGTGGTGCCAGGGCGCGGCCGCACCTCCCTCGGTGGCGGCGCTCACGTTCGTGAACTGGGGCGAGCCCATCGGCTGCGGCGGCGTGGCGGTCTTTCCCGACGACTGGGTCGTGGTCGACGACGATGGAGCGGTGCTCATTCCCGCGGCGAAGCTGGACGAGATCGTGGCCGAGGCGCCCGAGCAGGAGCGCCTCGAGGCGTGGATCATGTCGGAAGTGGAGCAGGGCGCATCCCTGCCCGGACTGTATCCGCCGAACGCGGAAAACAAGGCGCGCTACGAGAAATCCAAGGCCCGATGAAGCTCGCCTCCGACGCCCGGGGCGTGTACGTGATCGCGCCCACGCCGTTCCATGCCGACGGCCGGATCGACGAGTCCTCGATCGACCGCATGACGGACTTCTTCCTCGAGGCGGGTGTGACGGGCATGACGGTGCTGGGTCAGCTGGGCGAAGCGCCGAAGATGGAGCACGGCGAGTCGGTCTCGATCGTGAAGCGGGTCGTGGGCCGCTCGAACGTTCCGGTCGTGGTCGGCGTCTCGGCCCCGGGATTCGCGGCGATGCGCGCGCTCACGCAGGACGTGATGGCCCTGGGCGCCGCGGGCGTGATGATCGCCCCGCCCAACACGCTTCGCACCGATGAGGCCATCGTGCAGTACTACCGGCAGGCCTCGGAGGCGATCGGAGGCGACGTGCCCTTCGTGATCCAGGACTACCCGCTCACCTTCTCGGTACAGATGGCGCCCGGCGTGATCCGGCGCATCGTCATGGACAATGCCTCCTGCGTGATGCTCAAGCACGAGGACTGGCCGGGGCTCGAGAAGATCTCCGCGCTGCGCGGCTACGAGCGCGACGGCTCCATGCGCCACATCTCCATCCTCACCGGCAACAACGCGCTCTTCCTCGACTTCGAGATGGAGCGCGGGGCCGACGGCGCCAACACCGGCTACTGCTTTCCCGACATGCTGGTGGACGTGGTGCGGCTCTCGGCGCAGGGCCGGCGCGACGAGGCCCACGATCTGTTCGACGCCCACCTTCCCCTCATCCGCTACGAGCAGCAGCCGGGGCCGGGCCTCGCGGTGCGCAAGTACGTGCTGATGCGCCGCGGCGTCATCGCGAGCGATGCGCTGCGCAAGCCCGGGGCGGCGCTCTCCCCGGCCGCGCGCTCCGAAGTGGACTACCTCCTCGCGCGCCTCGCGCGCAGGGATGCCCGGGCACGGGTGTGAGCGCGGCCAACGCCCTCCCCGCGGCGCGCTTCCAGGGGGGCTTCGCCTAGGTCTCGCAGTGCGCTCGGACCCGCAGGGCGAGGGCGCGCACGCGCTCGTCGCGGATGCCGTGCTCCTCGAGCGCCGCTTCCGTGCGGAAGAGGTAGTCCGCGCTCGAGCCGAACTTCCCGCTCGCGGTGGCGATGGCGGCGACCATGGTCTCGAACGGAAGCTTGCCCGCGTATCCGGTACAGCGCCGGTTCACCACGAAGGCGAGGCCCTCGAAGGTCTCGGCGCTCCCGTGGCACGCAAGCCATCGGGGCCGGTAGGAGCCCATGGACATCTCCCTGCGCCAGAGCCGGGAGAGCTGCTCGCGGGCGCTCGATCGCGTGAGGCGGTACGCGAGGCCGCGGCAGCTTCCGCCGCGCTCCAGGGTGAGCACCAGCCC
The DNA here is from genome assembly GCA_012274175.1 of Betaproteobacteria bacterium. Taxonomy (GTDB): domain Bacteria; phylum Pseudomonadota; class Gammaproteobacteria; order Burkholderiales; family Usitatibacteraceae; genus Usitatibacter. The sequence continues at coordinate 3,690 of JAAOZZ010000357.1, read as the reverse complement.
GGGATGCTCGGGGGTCCCGCGGTTGATGCGCGACCAGAGGCAGAAGTTGCGGTGGTAGCCGTGCACCGTGGCCACGTGCTTCGCGTCGAAATCGAACTCGGGATTCCACATGAGCGAGCCGTAGCCGAAGATCCAGATGTCGCCCTGCGCGTGCTCGGCGAGCATCTGCTCGAGGGAGCGCTCGAGCGCCTCGCCGGTGAGGCGTTCGGCTTCCAGGCGCTTCGGGTCGAAGGGCGTGACGGGAACCTTCATGGAGCGAGGCGTTCGACCTTCCATCCTCCCGGCGTGCGGGCGTAGGCGACGCGGTCGTGCAGCCGGCTCATGCGGCCCTGCCAGAACTCGAGGTAATCGGGGACGAGGCGGTAGCCGCCCCAATGGGGAGGGCGCGGCGGGTGCTCGCCGTGGCGGTCGGTCATCTGCGCCCAGCGGGTCTCGAGCCAGTCGCGGCTCTCGATCGCCTCGCTCTGGGGCGAGGCCCAGGCGCCGATGCGCGAGCCCAGGGGGCGCGTGTCGTAGTACGCGCTCGATTCCTCCGCGCTCACCTTCTCCACCGTGCCTTCGATGCGCACCTGGCGCTCGAGCTCCTTCCACAGGAAGGTGAGTGCGGCGCCCGGTTGCGCGGCGAGCTCGCGGCCTTTGCGGCTTTCGTAGTTGGTATAGAAGACGAAGCCGCGCGGGTCCACGCCCTTCAGGAGCACCACGCGCCCCGAGGGGCGGCCCTGGGCGTTCACCGTGGCGAGCGTCATCGCCGTGGGCTCCGGGACCTGCGCGTGGATCGCCTCGACCATCCACACGCCGAACTGCTTGAGCGGATCGCGGTCGACGTCCTTCTCGTCGAGGGTCTTCAGCGCGTATTCCTTGCGCAGGTGCGCGAGGTCGGTGCCGATGGAGGCCGGATCCGGGGCGCTCATCGCGGGTAGTTCGACACTTCGACCAGGTTCCCGTCGGGGTCGCGGAAATACACGGAGGTCATGGGGCCCAGGGCGCCGGTTTTCTCCACCGGCCCCTCCGCGACGACCACGCCGCACGCGTGGAGGTGGGCGATCACCTCTTCGAGGGGCGTGGCGGAAATGAAGCACAGGTCGATCGCTCCCGGCACGGGCTTCAGCGCCTTGGGCTCGAACTCGCGCCCCGCCTGGTGCAGGTTCAGCTTCTGCCGGCCGAAGGCGAGCGCATGGCGTCCCTCGCCGAAGACGACGGGCTGCATGCCCAGCACCTTGCGGTAGAAATCGACGGTGCGATCGATGTCGAAGACGGTGAGGACGAGGTGGTCGATGCGGTCGATGGCGATGGCCATGGGAGTAATATTATTCCATGCACGCCGATCCCGCCCTCATCCGTTCCATGAAGGCCCACGTCGCGCCCGAAGAATGGGCCGCTCGCACCGATCTCGCGGCGGCCTACCGGGCGGTGGCGATGTACGGCTGGGACGACCTGGTCTTCACCCACATATCCGCGCGCGCGCCCGGGCCCGACCACCACTTCCTCATCAACCCGTACGGGATGATGTTCGAGGAGATCACCGCCTCCAGCCTGGTGAAGGTGGACCTCGCGGGACGCAAGGTGTCCGAGTCTCCCTTCGAGATCAACCCCGCCGGCTTCACGATCCACAGCGCGGTGCACCAGGCGCGGGAGGACGCGCACTGCGTGATGCACCTGCACACGATGGAGGGCGTGGCGGTGTCGTGCCAGAAGGCGGGACTGCTGCCGCTTTCCCAGCAATCGCTGTTTCCGCTCTCGAGCCTCGCCTACCACGACTACGAAGGCGTGGCGCTCGATCCCGGCGAGAAGGCGCGGCTGGTGCGCGACCTGGGCGACCGGCACAACCTCATCCTGCGCAACCACGGGCTGCTCACCTGCGCGCAAAGCGTGGCCGACGCGTTCCTGTACATGTACATCCTGCAGAAGGCGTGCGAGGTGCAGGTGAGGGCGCAAGCGGGCGGCGGCGAGCTGATCCCCATAGCGCAGCCCATCCTCGACGGCATCCGCAAGGCCTCCAGGGAGGTGCTGCGCCAGTCGGGCGGCATGATCGCGTGGCCGGGAATCCTGCGCCGGCTCGACCGCCTCGACCCTTCCTGGCGCGACTGAGAGTCCGCGCGCGCCGCTACGAGCGCGGCAGCGAATCCCGCGTGAGCGTGAACACGTAGCCCGCGCCCGCGCTCGTCCGGGGCCAGCGAAACGCGAGCTTCGGGAACGCCTTCTCGAGCGCCTTCCGGTTGTGGCCGATCTCCACCACCAGCAGGCCGCCGGGATTGAGGTGGGCGCGTGCCTGGGCGAGGATCGCGCGGGTGTGGTCGAGCCCGTCGGCGCCGCTCGCGAGCGCCATCTCGGGCTCCGCGCGATACTCCGGCGGGAGCCGGCGTATCGCCGCGGCCTTCACGTACGGCGGGTTCGCGACGATGAGGTCGTAGGCGCGTCCCCGCAGGGAGCCGAAGAGGTCCGACCGCAGCAGCCGAACGCGACCTTCGAGCCGGTACGCGGCGACATTGCGACGGGCGACGGCGAGCGCGTCTTCCGAGAGGTCCGCCGCATCCACCCGCGCGCGCGGAAAGTTGAACGCCGCCACGATGGCGAGGCACCCCGACCCCGTGCACAGGTCGAGCAGGGAAATCGGCGACCAGCCCGGCGGAAAAGTAACCTGACCCCTTTTCGGGGTGGTGCTTTTCGGGATGAAGAGCTCGGCGATGAAGGAGCGCGGGACGATCACGCGCTCGTCGACGTAGAAGCGGCAGGTGCCCAGCCACGCCTCGTGCAGGAGGTAGGCGGCGGGCTTGCGGGTGCGCACGCGCCGGTCGAGGAGTGCCACGGCCGCGCGATGGCGCTCCTGGGTGACGGGAGTGTCGAGGTGTGCTGCGAGTTCCCCCGGCGGCAGGCCCAGCGCGTGCAGGATAAGCCAGGCCGCCTCGTCGAGGGCGTTGGTGGTGCCGTGTCCGTAGGAAATGTCCGCCGCCTCGAACTTCGCGATGCCGAGTGCGAGCAGTGCGCGCACCGTGCGCCGCGGCCCGGCCGTTGGGCGCGTGCTCACGTCCCGAGCAGCGCCTCGATCGCGAGCCGGTACACCTCGGTGAGCGGCTCGATCTCCTCCAGCGCCACGGCCTCGTTCACCTGGTGGATCGAGCGGTTCACCGGGCCGAATTCCGCCACCTCCGCGCAGATGTCGAAGATGAACCGCCCGTCGGACGTGCCCCCGGTGCAGTTTACCTCGGGCGTGACGCCCGTCACCCGCTTCACCACCGCCGAGAGCTTGTCCACGAGCGGCCCGCGGCGGGTGAGGAAGGGCCTGCCGCCAAGGGTCCAGTCGATGGAGAACGCGAGGCCGTGGCGCTCGAGGATCCCGTTCACCCGCGCCTCGAGCGCCGCGGGCGTGCTCTCGGTGGAGAAGCGGAAGTTGAAGTCCACCTGCAGCGTGCCGGGAATGACGTTCTGCGCGCCGGTGCCGGCGTGGATGTTCGACACCTGCCACGTGGTGGGCGGGAAGTACTCATTGCCGCGGTCCCAGGCTGTCGCCGCCAATTCCGCGAGGGCGGGTGCGGCGAGGTGCACCGTGTTCTTCGCGCGGTGCGGGTAGGCCACGTGGCCCTGCACGCCACGCACCGTCAGCTTGCACGACAGCGAGCCGCGGCGGCCGTTCTTGCTGGTGTCGCCGAGGGCTTTGACGGCGGTCGGTTCGCCGATCACGCAGTAGTCGCT
>JAAOZZ010000356.1 GCA_012274175.1 Betaproteobacteria bacterium | reverse complement strand
CCCTCGTGGCGATGCGCACGTTCACAAGGAGGAGGTCCATTCACTTGACTGTACTTGTATAGTCAAGTAGCGTCAAACCCGTGAACATGGCCGACACGCCCGCGGCGCACCTGCCGCCCTACGCACGCATCAAGCGCCACGTGGTCGCGCGGATCGAGTCGGGCCAATGGAGTGTCACGAGCAAGGTGCCCTCGGAAAACCAGCTCGCGGCGGAGTTCGGCGTTTCGCGCATGACCGCGCGCCGCGCGCTCCTCGAGCTGATGCAGGAAGGCTGGCTCGTGCGCAGCCAGGGCCTGGGCACCTTCGTCGCCGACCGCAAGCCCGTGCTCTCTATGCTCGAGGTGCGCAACATCGCCGAGGAGATCGCTTCCCGGGGCCACCTCTACGCGGCCAAAGTGATGCGGATGGAAGCGGTCGCGGCAACGGAAGCGGTCGCGATGTACCTCGGCATCCCGGCGGGGGCGAAGGCGTTCCATTCCATCGTGGTGCACATCGACAACGGCGTGCCGGTGCAGATGGAGGACCGCTACGTGAGCCCCGCCGCGGCCCCTGCGTATCTCGCGCAGGACTTCACCCGCGAAACGCCCAACGCCTACCTCACGCGCGTGGCGCCCATCGAGTCGGTGGAGCACGTGGTCGAGGCGGTGCTGCCCACCTCCCAGGTCGCGCGATGGCTGCAGATCACCGCGCCGGAAGCGTGCCTGCAGATCAACCGCCGCACCTGGTCCCGGGGACACGTCGCGAGCTACGCGCGCCTCGTGCATCCGGGCAGCCGCTACCGCCTGGGCGGATACGTCTCCCTCGCCCGCGGCGCCCATTCGAGAGGACACCGGACATGAACGATCGCTTCCACGGGACCCGCCACGCCGATCGCGTCGTGCGCGCACCTCGCGGAAACCAGCTCGCGTGCAAGAGCTGGCTCACCGAGGCCGCCTACCGGATGATCCAGAACAATCTCGATCCGGAAGTGGCCGAGCATCCCCAGGAGCTCGTGGTGTACGGCGGCATCGGGCGCGCCGCGCGCAACTGGGAATGCTTCGACCGCATCCTCGAGGTGCTGAAGCGCCTCGAGTCCGACGAAACGCTCCTCGTCCAGTCGGGCAAGCCCGTGGGCGTGTTCAAGACCCACGCCGATGCACCGCGCGTGCTCATCGCCAACTCGAACCTCGTTCCCCACTGGGCGACGTGGGAGCATTTCCACGAGCTCGACCGCAAGGGCCTCATGATGTTCGGGCAGATGACCGCCGGCTCGTGGATCTACATCGGCTCCCAGGGCATCGTGCAGGGCACCTACGAGACCTTCTTCGCGATGGCCGACCAGCACTTCGGCGGCCGCCCCGAAGGACGCTGGATCCTTACCGCGGGGCTGGGCGGCATGGGCGGGGCGCAGCCGCTCGCGGCGACCATGGCGGGATTCTCGATGCTCGCGGTGGAATGCGACGAGTCGCGCATCGACATGCGCGTTCGCACGCGCTATCTCGATCGCAAGGCGGCCTCCCTCGACGAGGCGCTGCGCATGATCGAGGAGGCGAGGCGCGACCGTCGCGCGCTATCCGTGGGCCTGCTCGGCAACGCGGGCGAGGTCTACCCCGAGCTCGTGCGGCGCAATGTCCTCCCCGATGCCGTGACCGACCAGACCTCGGCGCACGATCCCCTCAACGGCTACCTGCCCATCGGCTGGAGCCTGGACGAGTGCAGGGCGCGCAGGATTTCCGATCCCGAGGGCGTGGTGCGCGCCGCGAAGCAATCCATGGCGGTGCAGGTGCGCTCGATGCTCGAGTTCAGGACGCGCGGCGCCGCGGTCGTGGACTACGGCAACAACATCCGCCAGGTGGCGCTGGAAGAGGGAGTGGCGAACGCGTTCGACTTTCCCGGTTTCGTGCCCGCGTATATCCGCCCGCTCTTCTGCGTGGGCAAGGGACCGTTCCGCTGGGTGGCGCTCTCCGGGGATCCCGAGGACATCTACCGCACCGACGCGAAGGTGAAGGAGCTCGTCCCGGAAGATGCGCACCTGCACAACTGGCTCGACATGGCGCGCGAGCGCATCGCATTCCAGGGACTGCCCGCGCGCATCTGCTGGCTGGGCGTGCGCGACCGCGCGCGCGCCGGCCTCGCGTTCAACGAGATGGTGGCCCGGGGCGAGCTGAAGGCCCCCGTCGTGATCGGCCGGGACCATCTCGATTCAGGCTCGGTCGCCAGCCCCAATCGCGAGACCGAAGCGATGAAGGACGGTTCCGACGCGGTATCCGACTGGCCCCTCCTCAACGCCCTGCTGAGCACCGCCGGCGGCGCGACCTGGGTGTCGCTCCATCACGGCGGCGGCGTCGGCATGGGCTATTCGCAGCACGCCGGCATGGTGATCGTCGCCGACGGCACGCCCGAAGCGGCGGCACGGCTAAAGCGGGTGCTGTGGAACGATCCGGCGACGGGCGTGATGCGCCACGCCGATGCCGGCTATGCCGACGCAATCGAGTGCGCGAAGACCTTCGGGCTGGATTTGCCGAGCGTGGGTGGCTGAGGTCAGCCACCACCATCGTCACCAGGACTTGTTCGGCATT
>JAAOZZ010000046.1 GCA_012274175.1 Betaproteobacteria bacterium | reverse complement strand
GCCGGCATCGATTTCATGCTCGACGGGGCCAAGGACAAGAACGGCAACCCGTTCGACGCGACCATCGACACCTTGCAGGAGAGGGGCGTGGAGTTCCGCGTATGCAACAACACCCTCAAGTCGCGCCACATCGATCCGAAGCGGGTGATTCCCGAGGCGACGATCGTGCCCTCGGGAGTGGCCGAGATCGCGCGCCTGGAGTCGAAGGGATACGTCTACCTGAAGCCCTAGCCCCATGCCATTCGACAATAACGACAGGAGGAGCCAGTGAACCCGATGTTCCGCGGGGTATTGGTAGTCGGTTTTTCGGCCGTTGCGGCCGCCACGGCCTGGGCGCAGAAGCCGAGCAACACCGTCCAGGAGATCGAGCGCTACCGCGAATTGCTCCAGGACGGCAACCCTGCCGAGCTCTGGGAAGCGCGCGGAGAGGCGCTCTGGAAGGAGCAGCGCGGCCCGAAGCACGCGTCGCTCGAGCGCTGCGACATCGGCCTGGGTCCCGGCGTGGTGAAGGGCGCTTACACGGTCCTGCCCAGGTACTTCGCCGACACGGACAAGGTCCAGGACCTCGAGTCGCGCCTGGTGACCTGCATGGGGGCGCTGCAGGGCATCTCCGAGAGCGACGCGAAGAAGGTCCACTTCGGCAACGGGCCCAAGAAGTCCGTGATGGAAGCGGTGGTCGCCTGGATCACCTCGGAATCCCGCGGCATGAAGATGAACGTCTCGCTGGACAATCCGAAGGAGAAGGAAGCCTACGAGATCGGCAAGAAGATGTTCTTCTACCGTGCGGGTCCGCACGATTTCTCGTGCGCGACCTGCCACTCCCACGACGGCCTTCGCATCCGCCTGCAGGACCTGCCGAACCTCACCAATCCCAGGGACGCGCAGCGCGCCTATACCACCTGGCCCGGGTACCGCGTGTCCCAGGGCGAGGTGCGCACCATGCAGCACCGGATCTTCGACTGCTATCGCCAGCAGCGTTTCCCCGAGCCTGGATACGCGTCGGACGCGGTGAGCGCGCTCACGATGTACCTGGCCCGCAACGCCAACGGCGGGACCTATAACGCTCCGGCGCTCAAGCGCTGAATCCCGGGAGGAGCCCTTGGAAAAGACATACCAGCGAATGGTGCTTGCAGCAGGACTCGCCGTGGCCGTCGGGATGGTGGGCTGCGCGGCGATGCAGGAAACGGACAAGTCGGGCGAAGAGGCACTGACCCTCATGAAGAAGGACTTCAAGAGCCGCGGCCAGGCCACCGTCGACCGGCTGAACCAGGACGACGTGCAGGCCTTGTGCACGAAGTACTCGGGCGACGCCGCGCTCCCGCCGGAGGAGGCTCGCCGCGTCGAGGCGGCGCAGATGGCGCACGTGAAGTATCCCGCCGACGGCAAGCTCCTCGGCGACTGGAAGGCGGGGGAAAAGGTCGCGCAGGCCGGCAACGGCATGCAATGGAGCGACAATCCCTCGAAGCCCGGCGGCGGCAACTGCTACGCGTGCCACGAGCTCACGAAGGCCGAGCTCTCGTTCGGCACCATCGGGCCGAGCCTGTACCACTTCGGCAGGAATCGCGGCTTCACCGCCGAGTCGCAGAAATACGCCTACGGGAAAGTCTACAATTCCGAGGCGTTCGCCGCGTGCTCGAGCATGCCGCGCTTCGGCGCCCACGGGATCCTCACCGAGCAGCAGATCAAGGACGTCGTGGCCCTGCTCATGGATCCGCACTCGCCGGTCAACCAGTGAGACCGGGCCGCCTCGCGATCGCGGCGCTCGCCGCGATCGCGCCGGCCATCGTCCCGGCGGCGGAGGACCCCACCTTCGCCGTGCGCCAGCTCACGCCGGCCACGGCGCTCAAGGCCGCGCAGGCCGCGCTCGCGAAGTGCCGCTCCGAGGGCTACCAGGTCACGGTAGCCGTGGTCGACCGCGCCGGATTGCCTCAGGTATTGCTTCGGGACCGCTTCGCCGGTCCCCACACGATCGACATGGCCACCAACAAGGCGTGGTCGGCGGTCTCGTTCAAGACCAACACCTCGGAGCTGGAGAAGATCACGCGCCCGGGTGAGGCCATGTCGGCGCTGCGCAATGTGCCGCGCGCCACGGCGATAGCCGGCGGCGTGATGATAGAAGCGGGCGGTTCGCTCCTCGGCGCGCTGGGGGTTTCCGGCGCGCCCGGCGGCGACGCGGACGAGGGCTGTGCCATCGCCGGGCTGCACGCCATCGCCGAAGACCTGGAATTCTAGATGGACCGCCGCGAATTCCTCGAGGCCGTCGCACTCGCGGCGGCCGCGGGGCTGCCGATCGGCGCGCGCAGCGCCCTGGCCGGCGACGGCGGCGAGCTCTACGACGTGCCGCGCTTCGGCAACGTGAGCCTGCTGCACTTCACCGATTGCCATGCGCAGCTCCTCCCGGTGCATTTCCGCGAGCCCGACGTGAACCTCGGCGTGGGCAGCGCCGCCGGCAAGCCGCCGCACCTCGTCGGTGAAGCCTTCCTCAAGGCCTACGGCATCGCTCCGGGCTCGCGCGAGGCGCACGCGTTCACCTACCTCGATTTCGTGCGTGCCGCCCGCTCCTACGGCCGCCTGGGCGGCTTCGCGCACCTGGCGACCCTCGTGAAGCGGCTCAGGGCATCGCGGCCCGGCTCGGTCCTCCTCGACGGCGGGGACACGTGGCAGGGCTCCGGCACGTCGCTCTGGACCCGGGGCCAGGACATGATCGACGCGCAGAAGCTGCTCGGCGTGGACGTCATGACGGGTCACTGGGAATTCACCTATGGCCAGGAGCGCGTGAAGCACGTCGTGGACAACGACTTCAAGGGCTCGATCGAGTTCGTGGCGCAGAACATCGCCACCGCCGATTTCGGCGACCCCGTCTTCAAGCCCTACGTGATCCGCGAGATCAACGGCGTGCCCGTGGCCATCATCGGGCAGGCGTTTCCGTATACGCCGATCGCCAACCCGCGCTACCTCATCGCCGACTGGACGTTCGGCATCAAGGAGCCGGAGCTGCAGAAGCAGGTGGACGAGGTGCGTGCGAAAGGCGCGAAGATCGTGGTGCTCCTTTCGCACAACGGCATGGACGTGGACCTCAAGCTCGCCGCGCGCGTGAACGGCATCGACGTCATCCTCGGCGGCCATACCCACGACGCGGTGCCCAAGCCGGTGCAAGTGATCAAGGCCTCGCAGACCACGCTGGTCACCAACGCCGGCAGCAACGGAAAGTACCTGGCGGTGCTGGACTTCGACTATGGGGGCGGGCGCATCCGCGAGTGGCGCTACCGGCTGCTGCCGGTGTTCTCGAACCTGCTGCCGGCGGATCGGGCCATGGAGTCGCTCATCGAGCGGCACCGCGCGCCGTTCGCGGGCAAGCTGGCCGAGAAGCTCGCCGTCACCGAGGGGCTGCTCTATCGGCGCGGCAACTTCAACGGCACCGTCGACCAGCTGATCCTCGATGCGCTGATGGCGGTGCAGGAGGCGCCGATCGCCTTCTCGCCCGGGTTCCGCTGGGGCACGACCCTGCTGCCCGGGGATGCCATCACGATGGAACACGTGATGGACTGGTCCGCGATCACCTATCCCCACGCCACGGTGAGCCACTTCTCGGGCGAGATGATCAAGACGATCCTCGAGGACGTGTGCGACAACCTCTTCAATCCCGATCCCTACTACCAGCAGGGCGGCGACATGGTGCGGGTAGGGGGGCTCACGTACACCTGCACCCCGCAGGCGCCGATGGGAAAGCGCATCTCCGACATGCGCCTCGGGGGCAAGCCGATCGAGGCCTCGAAG
>JAAOZZ010000355.1 GCA_012274175.1 Betaproteobacteria bacterium | reverse complement strand
TCGGCGCGGCCCGGCGCGCGGTCAACCTCGCGGCAGGTAGGGCGTTAAGGCTGGCTACGGCCGGCAACGGGCAGACGAGGCGTGCCATGACCAGGGAAACGACCCGTGCAAAGCAGCGCCTGCGCGCAATCGCCGTAGGCATCGCCGTCATGGCTTGCGCGGCGGCGGCGCCCGCGGCGCAGCCCACGGCGCTCGCGGTCGAGTATTTCAATACGACGCTCGGCCATTACTTCATGACCGCGGATCCGGCCGAGATGCAATCCGTCGAAAGCGGCGGCGCCGGACCCGGATGGGTGCGCACCGGCGGGCAATTCGGCGTGTTCAGCGCCGCCACCGACGCCGCGGGCCTCGCCGCGGTCTGCCGCTTCTACGGCACTCCCGGCGTGGGTCCGAATTCCCACTTCTACACCGCCGACGCTGCCGAGTGCGCGCAGGTGAAGCGCGACCCGGGCTGGCTCTACGAAGGCATCGCCTTCTATGTCGCGCCGGTGGCGGCTGGAGCGTGCAGCGCCGGCACGACGCCCGTCTACCGCAGCTACAACAACGGTTTCGTGCGCAACGATTCGAACCATCGCTTCACCGTGGATGCGACGGTGTTCGCCCATTCCGCCACCTTCGGCTACGCCCCCGAAGGCGTGGTGATGTGCGCGCCGCTCTCGGCTTCCGACCTGCAGGCCGACGCCGTGCGCCTGCTGCGCCAGGCCACGTTCGGACCCAGGCCGGGGGAAGCGCGCCGTGCGGCCTCCATGGGAGCCGCCGCGTGGGTCGACGAGCAGTTCGCCATGCCGCAGACGCGATATCCCGACTATCCCTGGGTGTCCACCGCGCGCCCGCCCACCTGCGTCGACGACCGCACGCTGCCCGTGAGGCCGGACAGCTACTGCGCGCGGGACAACTACACGCTCTTCCCGCTGCAGCTGCAGTTCTACCGCAATGCCCTCACCCAGCCGGACCAACTGCGGGGCCGCGTGGCCTTCGCCCTCGCGCAGATCATGGTGACCTCGGGCGTGGACAACGGCCGCAATTACGCGATGCGGGAGTACCAGCAGCTGATCGCCGACCATGCGCTGGGCAACTACTACGACCTGCTGGCCGCGGTGACGCTCTCGCCGATGATGGGCGACTACCTCGACATGGCCAACAACAACAAGGCGAACGCCGCGGCGGGCACGCAGCCCAACGAGAACTACGGCCGCGAGATCCTGCAGCTCTTCTCGGTCGGCACTTACCTGCTCAATCCCGACGGCACGCCGCGCCTGGACGCGAGCGCAAAGGCGCTTCCCACCTACGACCAGGACGTGATCGAGGGCTACTCCCACGTGTTCACCGGATGGACCTACCCGCCGGCCCCCGGGGCGAATTCCCGCGCGAACAATCCGCGCAGCTACCTGGGGGCGATGCCGGCCGTGGACGCAAACCACGACTTCGGCTCCAAGCTGCTGCTTGCCGACGCGATCGCGCCCGCGGGCCTCGAGATGCAGCAGGACCTCGACTTCGCCCTGCGCTCCATTTTCCAGCACCCCAACGTCGGCCCCTTCATCGGCCGGCAGCTGATTCAGAAGCTGGTGACCGGCGATCCCTCGCCCGGCTACGTGGCGCGCATCTCCGCCGTGTTCGGCGACAACGGCGCGGGCATTCGCGGCGACCTGCGCGCCGTCGTGCGCGCGATCCTGCTCGACCCCGAGGCCCGCGGCGCCAGCAAGATCGATCCGGCGTACGGGAAGCTCTGCGAGCCCGTGCTCTTCATGACCGGCATTGCGCGTGCGGCGTCGGCCCGAAGCGACGGCGTCTTCCTCCGCTCCCAGGGGACGGCCCTGTCCCAGAATGTGTTCTACCCGCCGTCGGTCTTCAACTTCTATTCGCCCTCCTACGTGATACCCGAGACGAAGCTCGTGGGTCCGGAATTCGGCCTGCTCACCTCCGCCACCGCCATCGGGCGGGCCAACTTCGCCAACGCGCTGCTCTTCTCCAACGGCATCAATCCCGATCCGGCGGTCTTCGGGGCCACCGGCACCCAGGTCGATCTGTCGGCCTACACCGCGCTCGCCTCCGACCCCGATGGGCTGGCGGACGCCATGAGCCGCGACCTGCTCGCCGGCACGATGTCCCCCGCCATGCGCGGCGCCGTCCTGTCGGCGGTGAACGCGGTTCCCGCCGCGGATGCCCTCGGACGCGCCCGCACCGCCCTGTATCTCGTGGTCTCCTCGCCGCAATACCAGGTGCAACGATGAATCCATCCCGCCGGCATTTCCTGTCCCGCTCGGGCGCGCTCACCGTGGGCGGCCTCGCGTCGCGCCTCGCGCCCATCTCCGCGCTCGGTTGGGCGGCGCGCGCGCAGGCCCAGGCCGCACCCGACTACCAGGCGCTGGTCTGCGTCTTCCTTTTCGGCGGCATGGACGGCAACAGCGTCGTCATACCCTACGACAGCGCCGGCTACGCGCAGTACGCGGCCGTGCGCCCCGCGAGCTCCAACGTGAACATCGCGCAGGCCGACCTGCTGCCGGTGCAGCCCGCCGGCACTTCCCCCCCGTTCGGCCTGCACCCGGGGCTCGCGCAGATCCAGCCGCTCTTCGCCCAGAAGAAGCTCGCGATACTCGCCAACGTGGGCCCCCTCAACGAGCCCACGGACAAGGTGAGCTACGCGACGAAGCGCCCGGACAACCTGTTCTCCCACGCCGACCAGCAGGCCCAGTGGCAATCGGCGGTCTCGTCGGGCGCCAGCGCCACGGGCTGGGGCGGACGCATCGCCGACGCGCTCGGCAGCCGATACGGCCCTTTCCCGGTCATCACGTCGATCGCGGGCGCGAGCCTGTTCATCGCCGGCAATGGGAGCAGCCCCCTCGCGCTGCCGGCCACCGGCGGCATCGCGCTGCAGGGATTCAACGGCGGCGGCGCATCCGCCGCGCGGCTCGCGGCACTCCAGGCGATCCTCGCCGCGGACCTGGAGAACGGCTACGTGAAGGCGGCGAGCGACATCGAGAGCCGCGCCATATCCCTCGCGGGCACGGTGAACCCGATCCTCACGTCGACCTCTTCCGCCGCGGTGCCGTTCTTCGCGGGCCAGTCGAGCTCCATCGCGCAGCAGTTGCTGCAGGTGGCGAAGCTGATCGAGGGCCGCGCCCAGACCGGCGCGCGGCGCCAGGTTTTTTTCGTCTCCCTCGGCGGGTTCGACACCCACAACAACGAGCTCGCGACCCTCTCCACGCTCCTGGGCCAGCTCGGGCCCGCCCTGCGCGCGTTCTACGACGCGACCGTGCAGCTCGGCATTGCGGACCGGGTCACCACGTTCACGCTCTCCGATTTCGGGCGCACGCTGCAGCCGGCCTCCGGAGGCGGCACGGACCACGCCTGGGGAAATCATCACTTCGTGATGGGCGGCGCGGTGCGCGGCGGCGAGATGTACGGCCGCTATCCGGTGCTCGCCCTCGGAGGGCCGGACGACGCGCAGGGCGAGGGCCGGTGGATTCCCACCACCTCCGTCGACCAGTACGGAGCGACGCTCGCGCGCTGGTTCGGCTTGGGCGACGCGGACCTCGGCGCGGTCTTTCCGAACCTGGCCCGATTCCCCGCCTCGAGCCTGGGCTTCCTCGGCTGAGGCAGCGGCCCGGGGAATCGAGCGCATACGGATCGCGCCGGCCGGCATTTTCCCCGCGGTACGGGCGATAATCGCGCCATGCTGCGATTCGCGCTCGTGTTCCTCGCCACCGTCGGCGCCCTTTTCGCCGCCGAGCTGACGCCCCCGGTCCAGCACGCCGTGGTCGCACCCTGGACCGCTTCGCTCGCCGCGCTCTGCGCGCACCTGGTCACCCTCTTCGACGGGCACGCGATCGCCTACGGGAACGTCCTGCGCAGCACCACGAACGGCTTCGGGATCTCCATCGAGGCGGGGTGCAACGGCGTGGAGGCCGCGCTGATCCTCATCGCCGCGATGCTGGCGTTCCGGGCTCCGTGGAAAGCGAAGCTCGCCGGCATCGTCGTGGGACTCCTCGCGGTCCAGGCGCTCAACGTGGTGCGCGTCGTGAGCCTGTTCTACATCGGCCAGTGGAGCCCACGGGCCTTCGAGTGGGCGCACCTGTACCTCTGGCAGGCGCTCATCATGCTCGACGTGCTGATCGTGTGGCTCCTTTGGCTGCGCTGGGTTGCGGCGGACGGGAAGCGCTCCGTTGTCCCCGCGTAATCCAGGGATCTGGCCTTTCGCGCTGCGCGTGCTGGCGTGGCTGGCCCCGTGCCTTGCCGCCTGGTACTGGATTGCGCCCTGGCTCGCTCGGCCCGCCGCATGGCTCGCCCAAGGGATCGTCGGCGCCTGCGCCAACCCGATCGTCGACGCCCTCGAGTTCCATGGCCGGACGGTGGTCTTCGTGACGTCGATCGGGATACGCCAGCCGGGGGGCGCCGTGGGGGCGATGCTGGTCGAGGTGAATCCCCTGCTCTACAGCTACGGCGCGGCCCTGTTCGCCGAACTCATGCTCGCGAGCCGCGCGCGGGCGTGGACGATCGTGGCCGGCATCGCGCTGCTGGTGCCGTTCCAGGCCTGGGGGATCGCCTTCGACTTCCTGGTCGACGTGGGTGTACGTTCCGGTCCCGAGGTGGCCTCGCGCGCCGGCGTGGCGGGCGCGTTTCGCGAATTCGCCGCGCTCGCCTACCAGATCGGAGCGCTCGTGTTTCCCGCGCTCGCGCCCATCGTGGTGTGGGCGGCGATCCAGCGGCGCTTCATCGCCTCGCTCGTGCGCCCCGCATCCGGGCGAGCCCCAGCATGAGCACCAGCGCGCCCATCAGGATCTTGGCGAGGTCCGACAAGGTGGGAACCGGATCGATCACGGGCGGCCCGGGCGGTGCGGGCGCCGCGCCCCCGATGAACGCCCCGAGCGCGAGGGGCTGGGCGACCGCCACCGACGTCGTCACGGTATTGGTCGCCACGTCGATCACCGACACGTTCCCGGCGATCTGGTTGGCCACGTAGGCGAAGGTGCCCGCGGGATTGACGGCGACACCGTAGGGACCGACCGCCGTCACGATCGTCGCCACCACGGTGTTGGTCGCCGTGGCGATCACCGACACGTTGCCGCTGCCGCTATCGGCGACATAGGCGAAAGCGCCCGTGGGATCGACGGCGACCCCGATGGGCGAGTTGCCCACGGGCACGGTCGCCACCACCGTATTGGTCGCAGTGTTGATCACGCTGACATCGCTTGAGCCGTTGTTGGCGACGAACGCGAACGTGCCCGCCGGGTTGACGGCCACACCGACCGGAATCGTCCCCACGGGGACCGTTGCGGCCACGGTGTTGGTCGCGGCATCGATCACGGTGACGTCGTTGGTGCCCCGGTCGGTCACGTAGGCGAAGGTGCCGGCCCCGTTGACCGCGATGCCGAACGGATTCACGCCCACCGGGACCGTTGCCGTCACGGCATTGGTGGCGGTGTCGATCACCGAGACCGTGCTGCCGTTGCTGTTGACCACGTAGGCGAAGGTGCCCGCCCCGTTGAGTGCCACGCCGACGGGATTGTTTCCCACCGGCACCGTCGCCACCACGGTGTCGGTGGCAACCGAGATCACCGAGACGTTGGCGGAGTTGACATTGGCGACGTAGGCGAAGGCGCCCGCCGGGTTCACCGCGACGCCAATCGGGCCGGCACCCACCGGCACGGTCGCCACCACGGTGTTGGTCGCCGTGTCGATTACCGCCACGTTATTGCCGATGAAGTTCGTGATGAACGCGAACGGAGCGCCATGGGCGGCGCCGAGCGCAAACGCCGCGATCGCCGCGGCGAGCGCGGGAAACAACCGTGAAATGCCCCGTGCGATTCGAACCGTCATTCCCGCCTCCCGTGGGCCAAAATGAAGGGCCCCGCCGTCGCGCGGCGGGGCCCGGTTTGCATTCTTGATTGTGACGACACTCTACGACAACGCGCGCCGACTTTCAAACGCCGCTGGCCGGCGCCGTCAGCCGCCTTCCCCGCCATCCAGGCGGCGGGCGCGCTCCCGCAGGACGAACTTCTGGATCTTGCCCGTGGAAGTCTTGGGCAGCTCGCCGAAGACCACCGTGCGGGGGACCTTGTAGTGCGCGAGGTGCTCGCGGCACCAGGCGGCGATGTCCTGCGCGGTGACCGGCTGCGCGCCCGGCTTGAGCACCACGAAGGCGCACGGGGTCTCGCCCCACTTGTCGTCGGGACGCGCCACCACCGCGGCTTCCATTACCTGGGGATGGCGATAGAGGCATTCCTCCACCTCGAGGGAGGAGATGTTCTCGCCGCCCGAGATGATGATGTCCTTCGAGCGGTCCTTCACCTCGATGTAGCCGTCGGGATGCCACACCCCGAGGTCGCCGGTGTGGTACCAGCCCTCGCGAAAGGCCTCCTTCGTCGCGCGCTCGTTCCCGAGGTAGCCCTTCATGATGGTGTTGCCCCGCAGCATCACCTCGCCCATCGTGGCGCCGTCCCGGGGCACGGGCACGTGGGTCGCGGGATCCGCCACCTGCATCCCTTCGAGCGTGGGGTAGCGCACGCCCTGGCGCGCCATGAGCCGCGCGCGCTCGGTGAGCGCGAGGCCGTCCCATTCGTCCTGCCACGCGCAAAGCGTCGCCGGCCCGTAGCTTTCCGTGAGGCCGTAGAGGTGGGTCACGTGGAATCCCATCTTCTCCATCGCCTCGATCACCGCGGAAGGAGGCGCGGCGCCCCCCGTGGCCACCTCGACGGAGTGATCGAAGCGGCGCTTCACCGTGCCCGGGGCGTGCACCAGCATGTTGAGCACGATGGGTGCTCCGCACAGGTGCGTCACCCGATGGCGCTCGATCGCGGGGAAGATCAGCGCGGGATCGACCTTGCGCAGGCACACGTGGGTGCCGCCCGCCGCGGTCACCGCCCAGGTGTACGTCCAGCCGCTGCAATGGAACATCGGCAGCGTCCAGAGGTACACCGAGCGCGGCGTGAGGCCGAAGGCGAGCGCGTTGCCCAGGGCGTTCAGGTACGCGCCTCGATGGTGGTACACCACGCCCTTGGGATCGCCCGTGGTGCCGGACGTGTACAGGAGTGCGAGCGAATCCCACTCGTCCTCGGGACCGGTCAGCGGAAATTCCGGGTCGCCTCCGCCGATCCAGGACTCGTATCCCACGGCGCCCAGCCGCTCGCCGCTCGCGAGCGCATCGTCGATGTCTACCACGAAGATCTCGCGGCCCAGCTTTGCGAGAGCCGCCTTCACCACCGGCGAGTAGTCGCGGTCGGTGATGAGCACCTTCGCCCCGCCATGCTCGAGGCAGAAGGCGATCGTGGCGGCATCGAGCCGGTAGTTGAGCGCGTTCAACACCGCGCCCAGCCCCGGCACCGCGTAGTGCGCCTCGAGGAGCGCGGGTACGTTGGGCGCCATGACCGCCACGGTGTCGCCGCGCCCGATGCCGCGGGTCGCGAGCACCGAGGCGAGCCGGCGCACGCGCCCGGCAAATTCCCGATAGGAATATGCGAGCTCGCCGTGGATGACCGCGGTCTTCCCGGGATAGACCTGCGCGGCGCGCTCGAGGAACGACACAGGCGAGAGCGGCACGAAGTTGGCCTCGTTGCGGTCAAGCCCGGTACGGAAGGGATGTTCGGGGGAGCTCACGGCGCCATTATGGCCCGGCTCCCGCGCTGGGCGCGGGCCCAGGCG